>WQXV01000021.1 GCA_009781565.1 Actinomycetes bacterium | reverse complement strand
AATCATTTACGATCGATGCATTCTCCGATCCGACCGACGCAGTCTTCATCATTGATATCTCGGGCAGCATGTATATGTATACCTTGCCCAATGGGCAGACGAGGATCGCAGCCACCATCGATGGACTTAACATGGCGATAAAACTCCTGATGGATGCCAATCCCGACAATCGCGTCGCGGTCGTTGCCTTTGGAGGGACTGCCGCACCACCGACGATGATCAGTTTAGGACATTATGATCTGACGGGATCGAACACTGCCTACTTCAGTGTCACTGGATCTGGTTCGAGCACCACACTGGTGGTCAACAGTGCGAACTTCACCTCGGCTGATGGCGCGGTTGTGACCCCCAGTGTCGTGGTCGGTGGCGGTACGCCCACCCAACGAGGCATGTATGCCGGTGCGCAGATCTTGATAAACAACTACGACACGACCTTTACGACCAGCATTGGTACGACCGTGGTCCGCAAACCGGTCATGATCCTGTTCACGGATGGTGAGCCGACCTACGGCTGGACGGATTATAAGACCGTGTCCGGTAGTTACGATTGTGGCAATGGTGCCAATGCCGACATGGGGATCGATCTACTCTGTGTAGCCACTGCATCGTACTGGAAGCAGATGGTCCACGATCACTACTACGGCGCCGATGATCTGATGGATGCTGCCCGTTACTACACCATCGGATTAGGCGTGGACTCGATAAGCTCGAACGCGGTCCTCGATCCGCAAACGGGAGCAGCTGCCAATTCCTATACCTATAGTGGTACGACCTACAACATGAAGACGCTGCTCGATACTTTTGTGACCGTAACCCCTGGGGGGACCAGTATCACCTTCCCGGCGGTCAATACCGGTGGCAGCGTTCGCCGCCTCGTCACCATCCAGAACACGAACAACTTCGTGCAGACCTACTACTATACCGATGACTATTTCATGGCTGATGATGCCGGCGCACTGGAAGAAGCCTTCAAGAGCATCACCTCACAGATCATCACCGAAGGTGGTTATGTCACTCAGACCGGTCCCAACCCTGATTTCGATGGGTATATCACGTTTTCCGATGTCAACGGTCAATACATGAGATTCGAGCATCTCTATGGCATCTGGCTTGACAATAACCGTTTTACCGGCGCATCTTTCGCCCAAGATATGTCCCAGGGTCCCTCCAGTCCCAACTGGGCTACCTTCACGACCAACTTGGCGATCCAGATGAGCACACCTGCGGTCACGGTCTCCCAGCCGACCGCTGCTTCGATCGTTCAGAGCTCTATCGCGGGAGGAAGCCTCTACTACGACAGCAACACTGATTATTCGAACTGCATCAAATGGTATGCCGACAATCATAAGAACTATGTCTCCCCCTACTATGATGCGAGTGGTAATGTGATTTCTCCGCCGTCCGGTGCCGAGTGCCTCATGGAGCTCTATCCGATAGAGGGAGAGGCGACCAATTCTGTCACGGGCCAGACCACCGTACTCACCAACACCTTCGTAGCGGTTCTGACTGCGCTGCATGATGGTGCCTTCAACTACGATGACAACTATGGAGGTACCTTGGGAGGGCTTGAGAGGACCTTGATCACCGGTCAGCAGATCGTGCGATGGTACATCCCGGCCTCACTCATACCGATGCGTACGGTTTCTCCTACCTATGGTGAAGACCAGAACCTCACCGGTATGGCCATCCGCGAGGCGACGCCGATCCATGTGATCTATTCGATCGGTCTGAGAGATCCGTTCGCGCTGTCCAATGTCAATCAGGACTATAAAGACACCCACTATCTGACCGCACCGGATGCCTACGGACGTCCCAGCCTCATGCCGTTTTATAGCAACGCATTCCAGTACAACACGACCCAGAACCGCGCAGCCGCATTCTGTGAGTTAAGTCATACCAACCCGTACTACTATCACTGGGATGCGAGTGGACAAATTCCTCTCTTCGTCGATACAGGAGGCGGTTTCGTCCCTGCGACGGCAAGTGATACCGGACCGTTCTATACCCAAGCCGAATACTTCGATATCAATGCGACTCCGACCTATCTGGTCACAGACTATGTTCCTGTGGCTACAGGAACACCCATCAGTCATGACTCAGCGACCGGAGTGCCCTACATTGCGTCAGGGACCCCCGTCGCCGTCCACATCGCGTTGTCGATCGACAAGAGCGAGAACATCACGAACACGAACCCCTATCAGTTATTGACCTCTCTGATGCGTCCGATCAGTGAGTACTCCGATATCCAGCTGCGCTTCCACGACAACAACGGACTGCTCGGCGTGCCCGATACCGCGATCACGGTCCAAAAGGTGTGGGATGGGATGGATCCGGTACCTATCGAAGTGCAACTCTATGAGAAAGAATCGCCCGACGGTGCCGAGGTGGCGGTCGGCCCACCGGTCGAGCTGAGCGCGACGAACGGCTGGGAATACACCTGGGAGGACTTGCTCGTCTACACGATCGAGCCTGATGACAACGGCGACGCGTTCTTCTATGAGTATACGGTCGCAGAGAGTTTCATCACGACCCCGACGCAAGGTTTCACCACGAGCTATGAACAACCTCAATGGGATGAGGAGAGTGGCACCTGGTCAGATGCGATCATCACCAACACTGCAGGTGAGGTACCACCCGGACCTCCTGTTCCTCCTCCAGGACCTCCACCTGGACCTGAAGACCCGTTCAAGCCACAGACGCCCGGGACGGGAGACAGCACTAAGGGGTGGTCAACTCTGGTGCTGAGTGTTGTGCTTGTGCTGGGTCTGGCTCTGGTGTGGGGTACAAGAAAGCAAAACGCGCTCAGATAGATTCGTATAGAATGCGATAATTGCAGGTCAGGAGGCTCGTCCTCCTGACCTGTTCTCATGCGGGCCTCCTTATAGTTTTTCAATATAGTGAGACATCAGATGGTAAAACCATCCAGATTGAACTTTGGGGATATGAAGTCAAGCTAACACGATACAATTAAGCGATGCAAAAACTAGAGCAAGACATAGCACGCATACGCGCAAGGGACGCATCTCTGTTCAGCGATGATCCGCTCGTCCAGGCCGCGATCGAGGTGCGCCTGGGCTGGACCGATCTGCCCTGGCAGGCACCGGAACTTGCGCCACTTCTCGAAAATCTGGCACAGATGGCAGATGAGCGTGACATTGCCGATGTGGTCCTGATCGGTATGGGGGGATCCTCACTAGCTGCCTATGTGTTCGCAGACGCCCACAGCGATCAGCTCAAACGCCCGCTTCATGTGTTGGACTCCACCTGCCCCGACGACATCATCGATCTGGTCTCCTCCCTTGATTTTTCCCGTACCCTTTTTATCGTGGCAAGCAAATCAGGAACGACACTGGAGACCGTGACACTCGAAGCGCTGTTGTGGGAGCTCGCAGGAGAGGCGATGACCGATCAGAGCGCTCGCGCGGCCAACTTCATCGCGATCACCGATCCGGATACTCCCCTGGCACAACGTGCTCTGCAGCGGGGTTATCGACTGATCGAATCACCCGCCGATGTCGGGGGACGCTTCTCGGCGTTCTCGGTGTACGGTCTGGTGCCCTCCGCTTTGGTGGGGGTCGATACGGAGAAACTGATCTTTGAGGCGCAAGCAGCGCAGGCGATGTGCGAGGCATCGGATCGATCCAATCCTGCCGTGCGGCTCGCGTCAGAATTGTGGCACTACTACCAAAGCGGCGATGATAAGCTTCCGCTTCCCGACGAAGCACTCAGCCTGTGGCTTGAGCAGATGATAGCGGAATCTCTGGGCAAAGAAGGCAAAGGTATCATTCCGTTCCTCAAACCGCTGACATGTTGTTGCAGCGGTCATATCATGCCGTGTCCCGACAGTTCACGAAGTCTGGACGACCCGGTCCTTGCCCGCTATGGTGGCATCACCGGTTGTTGTATGAAACACGACGTTGCTCGACCCACCGCTCCGGTCGCCCAATCGATGGTGGTGTGGATGTGGGCGACGTCACTGCTCGGCGTGCTGATGGGTATCAATCCTTACGATCAACCCAACATCGCCGAGGCGAAAGAATCGATACTGGAGGTTCTGGCCGACCCGCATCCCCAGCATTGGGAGGTCGAGGTCACCGATGAGTCGATCCCGCTATCCGAGCTGCTCGCCGCCGCTCATGAAGATGACTATGTGAGCATTCTGGCCTATGTCACCGATCAAGAATACGAGCAGATCAAAGCGGTGTATCTACCCCGGCTTGCCTCATTGATCTCGTTGCCACTGTGCCTTGAGCAAGGCCCACGCTACCTGCACAGCAGAAGACAGTTGCATGAAGGCGGTCCCAACACCGGGGTATTCATCGCGATCGATAATCACGCACCTGACTCACCCAACATTGCACTGCCTCAGACCGACTATACCTTGCGCGAGCTCTTCGATGCGCAACGGATCGGAGATGTGATCGCACTGCGCGATCGTGATCGTCGCGTCACCATGACCAGTATCGAGAGTATTCTGTCTGAGAGCTAGGTTTTGGGTTCTATGGTTCAGTGTCGGCTGACACACGCTCAAGTTCGAGCCGTGTGCTCGCGACCACAGCTTGGCCGAAACTGACACCTCCATCGTTGACTGGCAGTTTTTCTGCGACCAGCACATAGAGCCCTTTGTCTTGAAGCGTTTTGACGGTGCGCTCCAACAGCATCCGATTCATGAAACAACCTCCACCGAGCACGACCGTGTTCAACCCGCTCTCGCGTGCAGCCTTGGTCGCCATCTCACCGATCAGGGTGACCAGTGCGAAGTGGAAGCGTCTGGAGAGCTCTTTCGGTTCGACTCCACGGTCCAGATCATCAAGGATCGCGGCGATGACCGGTTCGGGATCGATCAGATAGCGCGCTTTGGCATAGGGAGGTATCGGACGACCATTGGGTGCGATGTCTTGCTCGGATGTCGCTGTGTCGTCTGCCTCGGTGATGACGAAGCGATAGGTCAGCGGTGGCCCTATCTCTCCCAAGGGCAGACTCATACTTTCAAGAAGGATCGCAGCCGATCCTTCGTAAGCCGCATCATCAGCCACACCGATCAAGGCGGCGACCGCGTCGAACAGGCGTCCGGCTGAACTGGTCTTCGGGCTGTTGAGGTCCTGCTCGATCATCGTCACGATCGTGGACTGCTCATCTTCAGCCAGTCGGGAGAGCAAAAAGCGTGCACCAGGGTGTCCCAGAAGGTCCAGCTCGTGCAGGAGTCCGACCGCGGTGCGCGCCGGTCGCTTGACCGCCGCCGCCCCACCGGGAAGCGGGAAGGGTCGTAACGAGGCAAAACGTTGATATCGATTCTGGTCGGCGATAAGCACCTCACCACCCCAGATCGTGCCATCCTCCCCATAGCCGGTCCCATCCAGCGCGAAACCGATGACCGGATCGGTATAGCTGTGCTCGGCAGCGACCGAGGCGACATGGGCATGATGATGCTGCACGCCTATCAGACGGACGTCTTCGGCACGCGCCAGCGCATCGGCCCACTTAGTCGAAAGATACTCGGGGTGCAGATCATGAGCGACGACCTGTGGCTTTATACGGAAGAGATGCTCATAGAGCGCCTCAGCCTCCTCAAATGACTCGAGCGACTCGATGCTCTCAAGGTCGCCGATATGCTGTGAGGTGAACGCGTCGTTGCCCTGGAGCAGTGTGAACGTGTTCTTCTGTTCGGGCCCGACCGCCAACACAGCGCTTGGCGAGGCGATGGCGGTATGGAGCGGTTCAGGTGCGAAGCCGCGTGCGCGACGGAGCATATAGGTCTTGCCGTCGACGACACGCACGACGCTGTCATCATAGCGTGAGAAAATATCACGGTCATGCAACAAGATCGCATCGGCGATCGGTGCGAGCTTCTCAAGTGCCTGTGCATTGTCGGTACAGATCGGCTCCTCGCTCATATTCCCACTGGTCATCACCAGCGGTCCGCCGAATTCATCAAGTATCAAGGCGTGCAGCGGAGTATAGGGCAGCATGACACCGAGCTCGTGTAACCCTGGCGCGATACCAGGTGCCAGATCATCGGGTGCATCGGCTTTCAGACGCAGCAGCACGATCGGGCGCACCGCTCCGGTGAGGAGCTCGACATCACGCTGCGTGAGCTCACAGTAGCGCACGATCTCTTTGAGGGTGGGAAACATGACCGCCAACGGTTTTCCCCAGCGATGCTTGCGATTGCGCAGCTTATCGACCGCGCTGGGGCTTTTCGCATCGCAACACAGCAGGAATCCGCCCAGCCCCTTGAGCGCGACGATCTTGTCCTCATGCAGTGCCTCGACCACTTCAAGGATGATCGAGTTGGACCGTGCCATCTCCTCATCGCGATCACGGTGGGGGCGTGGCACTTTCTCCATAAGCGGGCTCCACGTCCACGAGCTTGAAAGATGCGGATCGAGCTCGCCCCAATTCAGATACAGACGCGGGCCGCATTCGAAACAAGCGTCGGGTTGTGCGTGAAAACGCCGATCGGTCGGGTCGCTGTACTCGGTCTGGCACGCTTCGCAGAGGGGAAAATCACGCATGGGGGTCGCGCTGCGATCGTAGGGGATGTCCTCGATGATAGTGAAGCGTGGCCCGCAGTTGGTGCAGTTGATGAACGGGTAGCGGCTTCTGCGATCCTTGGGATCGAACAGCTCGGCCTCGCACTCCTCGCACAGCGCGCGATCAGGGCTGATCAGGGTGCGCTCGCCCTCAATGTTTTGGCTGGCTCGTATCTCGAAGGTGGCATGGTCGGCCGGCTCGATCGGTCGGATCGCGATATGCTCGATACGCGAAGCAGGAGGTGCTTTATCCTCGAAAGCTGCGACGAACGCGTCGACCAGTTGGGCGGGACCCTCCACGACGACATGGACGCCATCGCTATCGTTGCGTACCCAACCGGTCAGATGATAGGTCCGCGCGAGCGTGTAGACGAAGGGTCTGAACCCGACTCCTTGCACGACGCCGGTGATGTGCATCTCGATCGCTTTCATACCAACATTCTCTCACGGATAGACCCGAATGGAGCGTGAGGTAACCGCTCCGAAAACTTGGGTCGACCTGGTTAGGTGGTACACTAATAGGGCGATATGAGTCCGTAGCAGATGTCATGAAGGAGTGGTCATGTCAAAACTATTGCAAGTCACCGATGATTCGTTTGCCGCCGATGTCGAGGACCACAAAGGAACGATGCTCGTCGATTTTTGGGCACCGTGGTGCGGACCCTGCAAGGCGATGGAGCCGGTGCTCGAGCAGGTCGATTCCGAGCTAGGCGACGTGACGGTCGCGCAGGTCAATGTGGACGAGAACCCGCAGGCCGCGATGCGTTTCGAGGTCCTCTCGATACCGACGCTGATCATCTTCAAGGATGGCCAGGTAGCAAAGCGTCTGACCGGCGCGATGCCCAAAGCTGCGCTGATTAAGGAGATACAGGGAGCATAGTTCTGTCTGGTGGGAGTGAGGACAGGACAGGTAGAGCGAGCAAAACTGGAAGGTTCGGACGTATAAGGAGTCCTTATGAGTGAGAACTATACGGAAGAAGAAGTCATTGATATGGTCGAAGAGCCCGGGACCGATGCGTGGGTGACCGAAGAGACACCTGACTCAGGTATCGGCAATTTCGGAGACATGGGAGGTATCGGCGAGACCGCTGCGTCGTTGATGGGTGGCAAGAAGATCATCCCTCTCATCATCGGAGCGGTACTGATCGGTCTGCTGCTCTGTTGCGCGTCCAGCACGCTGCGTTCATGTGGCAGCTCAAGCCCGACGACGACCAACAGTTCCAGTGGCTTGAGCAGTCTGCTACCAACGCAACAGGATCAAAACACCGACTATACCGCTCGTTTCGATCAACAGGTCACCCTTGGCGGTGTGACCTTCCTGCTCGAAGAGGGTACCGATACCAACGACTATGGACAGGTGGTCGACGCGTTTCGCGCGACGATCTATAACGGCTCGAACCAGCCGCTCACCATCAGAAACGACATGGGTTGGAGCGCGCAGGACGCACGCGGCAACTCGTTGGAATATGACTGGTACGCCGATGCTGACGGCAACTCATCCAACATCAATGCAGGCACGATTGCTCCGGGAGAGACCTTTACCATGACGCTCTTCTTCATGGATCGCAACGGTAACTCAGCCCAGGCCAATGCGGTCATGGCGGAGTTCTCGCGGAGCCTTGACGGATACGACGCGATCGTTTGGAGACCCTAATGGCTTTTGAACCAAAGAGCGGAAGGACATCAGGACAGAGCAGCCCAAGACCTTCGGGTGCCTCAGGGCATGGTGGCGGAGGATTCCAGAGAGGATCATCAGGTCACAGTGGAGGCGGCGGCGGCTTCTCAAAAGGTGGTGCGTCCGGTCACAGCAGAGGCGGCCAGGGTCTGAACAGAGGTTCGCAAAGCGCCCAACACGGTGCGTCCGGTCATAGCACCGGTGGTCGTGGATTCGAGCCAGGCGGCCGAAGCTTCCAACGTCCCATGCAGACCGGTGGCAACCGTGGCGGAGGATGCAGTGGACAGATTATGTCGTTCATCATCATGATATTCATCCTAATGTTCTGCTGCATGATCATGAATATGAGCATGTGCTCGTCGATATTTGGGAGATAGGGACGCAGTAGAGACCAAGCGGCGGGCTTGTTTCGAAGCTCACCGGCAAACATGACGATATAAACCTCAACGAAGGAGAACTGCAATGTGCCAAAGTGGTGTCAATACCGCGCAACTTACCACCATGGTCAAGATGGCTGATGACTCGATTGGATTGACCCGCAACTGGGTCCACGAGATCGAGCACTTAGCCGGTCATGTCGATCTGAAATCTACTCCTGCGCTCTCAGATGCCTATCGCAAGCTGGGCGAGGCGAAACGCCTACTGGCGCAAGCCGCCGATGAGCTGGAAAGTGGTGTGGAGGCGCCAGGGTTCGAGGTCGAGCTGGTCTAGCCAGTATCGATCCTGGAAAGACCTCGACGCTTGGGTAGTGCCTAATCGATGAATTGATCTATCGCCCGATTGAGGGCTTCAAGTTCCTCGACATCACCTGACTCGACCGCATCGATCACACAATGTTCGATGTGGTCTTTCAATATCAGCTTAGCGGTGTTGTTAAGTGCTGAACGAACAGCTGCAAGCTGGATGAGAACCTCAGGACAGCTGCGTCCATCCGTGATCATGCGTTGCACCGATTCAAGGTGACCGGTCGCACGGGAAAGTCGGTTAAGTACAGCTTTCGTGTGCTCATGCGGATGGGTATGAGGGTGCGTATGAGGGTGTGGGTGGGTGAGGTCGTTGGTGTGCTCAACTGATTCGGTCGTCATCTTTTCTCCTAGAAATATCCCCCCAGGGGGCTTGTTCAGCTTTTTGATGTCACCTATCATACCAAACTAAGATTGCGAAACAAGGATTGGAGAACGCGATGCATATTCCTGATGGAATGCTTTCGCCGACGGTGAGTCTGGTCACCACGATATGCTCTGCCGGTGTCATAGGATATGCTGTGTCATGGGTCAAACGTTTCTTCGATCAGCGTCGCATTGTGCTGATGGCGGTCCTTGGCGCGCTTATCTTCGCTTTTCAAATGCTCAATTTTCCCGTTGGACCAGGGACCTCGGGACACTTTATGGGAAGTGCTCTTGCTGCTATCATGCTGGGTCCGTGGGTCGCTTCGGTCCTGATGACGGCGATTCTCGCCATCCAAGCGTTCCTACTCCATGACGGAGGTATCGTCGCGTTGGGGGCCAATGTGCTCAATATTGCGATCATCGGTCCCTTTGTAGGGTATGCGATCTATCGATCCGTGATCGGGATCAAGGATACGCGTGCGTTCCGCTTGGGTGCTGCGTTCATCGCAGGTTGGACTGCTACGGTCATACCAGCGCTTGCGGCAGCGCTCGAGCTTTGGCTTTCCGGAAAAGCGAACTTCAGCATCGTGATGGGCTCGATGGGTTTTTGGCATGCGATCATCGGAGTCGTGGAAGGGACCATCACCGCAGTGTTCGTCGCCTATCTGCTTGCGGTTCGCCCGGACCTTGTCGACGGAGATAGACCGGTGATTGAAGGGACCATGCGCGGTGTGCTGGTCGCTTTGGGCATAGTGGCTCTCGTGATCTTTGCACTGACCGTCTTCACTTCGGGCCTTCCCGATGGGCTCGAGTATGTCTGGGGACACGTTCTTGGATATGAATGATCTTGCCAAGATAGATGCCAGAATCAAGATCGTCGTTCTGGTGGTGCTCATCGTTGCGCTGACTCTGGTCGATCTTTCCCATCTGGCACCCCTCAGACTGGTGGTACTCGCTTTGGCAGCCGCATTGGTCATGGCGATCCTCTCACTGCTGCTGGGAGTCTCACCCTTGAAAGCCGCATGGACCAGCTGTATCGTCCTTCCCTTTGCCGGAGGAGTCGCTTTATTCTCACCACTCGCTCAGATGAATGAGTGGTCATGGCAAAACATCACGTCGGCCTACCTGACCGGTTGGCCTCTCATCTTCGATATCCTCTTCAAGGCATACGCGGCGACCTTTCTGTGTGTGATCGTGATGCAATCGATGAGCATCGAGGATTTCATCGAGGCACTCTCAAGACTGAGGATACCGTCGATATTCATCATGCTTTTCACCTTCCTCTATCGCTTCACCGATCTGTTTCGCGAACAACTGCGCATCATGCGCGATGCCGCGCGCAGTCGCGCTCCCCATCTGCACGGATGGCGCCTCTTGGCGTTCTATGGGCGTATGAGCGGCAACATGTTCATCCGTGCCTACGAACGAGGTGAGCAGATCTATAGTGCGATGCTCTCACGCGGCTACGACGGGACGCTGCCCCGGGCATAGGTGCTGCTTTCACTTTGATTATCGCTACAATAGAGGGCACGTGAATGAAAGAGGGATACCAAGTCGATGCATTGTGATGCGACCGCCATAGAAGTCAAGGATTT
>WQXV01000020.1 GCA_009781565.1 Actinomycetes bacterium | reverse complement strand
TTGTGACGAGGGCTACTGAGTTCATCCCGCCCCAGAGCACCTATCATATGCAACTGCGCCAACTAGGCAACAACGGCAGATTTGAGATTCCGATCACCAATGTTTTGGTGGAGAAAGTCTGGAAGGACCTTACCCCGGTTCCCATACAGGTACAGCTTCATGCGTTGGTGGGTACTTCGACGACTGACGTAACGGTAGGGGCTCCTCTTGATCTGAGCGCAGCTACTGGTTGGAGTGGTACCTGGAGCAACCTCGCGGTCTATACGCTGAAGCCGAATGCAGCAGGCAATGTATCGTTCATCGCCTATAGCGTAGAAGAGGTTTTCGCGGGTGATCCTCCTGCCGGTTGGACGACCAGTTATGTCCAACCCAGCTGGAATGAGGCGGCGGGAACTTGGTCGCTGGCGACTATCACCAACACAGGTCAGCCGCCGATGATCCCTCCGATCGATCCACCGGTCAAACCGCCTATTCTCCCTCCGAAGACCGGTGACGCTATTTCGGTGTTCCTTTGGTTCTCGATGTTGGCCGCAGCGCTCAACCTCATCCAAGGGTCTCTGTCATGGCGCAGGTTTTCCCTCAAGAATTGACAACTTGAGCGGTAACGATTGCTCCTGTTCGCTCACTGAGCACTAGATTCGTCACACCGCCGTCAAAGAGTTGAATCTGCGTCATAATGAGAGATGAGGTTCGATGTGCTGAAAGGCGATGATACTCGTATGAACTATCGGATCAATCCTCGTAATGGTGATGAGCTCTCGGCTCTCGGTTTCGGCTGCATGCGCTTTCCCAAAGATGTTGCGTTGACCGAAGAACTCATCCTCTATGCCATTGAGCATGGCATCAACTACTTCGATACCGCCTACATCTATAAGGACAGCGAGCCGACCCTGGGAAGCATCCTTGCAAAACATGGTAAACGTGAACAGATCAAGCTCGCTACCAAAGTGCAACCGTTCCTGCTTCGCAAACCGAGTGACCTCGACAAATACTTCGATCTGCAGTGTGAGCGGCTCCAGACCGACTACCTCGACTACTATCTGATCCACATGCTGACCGGTACCCACGTGTGGGATCGGTTGAAAAGCATCGGGATAGTCGAGTGGATCGATCGCAAGAAGGCCGAAGGCGCGATTCGCAACATCGGGTTTTCCTATCATGGGGGCAAAGACGCGTTCGTCGAGGTCTGTGACGCCTATGATTTCGAATTCTGCCTGATCCAGCACAACTACCTCGACGAATTCAACCAAGCAGGGACGCATGGACTGCACTACGCCGCCTCGAAGAACATGGCGGTCATGATCATGGAGCCTCTGCGTGGCGGCATGCTTGCCAACAACCTGCCCAAAGAAACCTTGGCAGCATTCGAGAACGCGCAGGTCAAGCGCAGCCCCGCCGAGTGGTCGTTCCAGTGGCTGTGGAACCAGCCCGAAGTCACCGTGGTGCTCTCCGGTATGAACGGCAGGGAGATGCTCAAAGAGAATATCGCATCAGCTTCACGCTCAGCGATTGGTTCGTTCACTGATGAGGATTTCGCGGTGATCGCAGAAGCGAGGCAAGCGTTGATCGATGCGATCTTGGTACCCTGCACCGGCTGCGGTTACTGTATGCCGTGTCCCAGTGGTGTCGATATCCCCACCTGTTTTGCCGCCTACAATCTGAGCACCACCGAAAGTCCCCGCGTCGCCTTCGGCAAGTATATGATGCATGTTGCGCTCGGTCCGACTGCCGGTGTGGCGTCGCGCTGCACGCAATGTGGAAGGTGCGAGTCGAAGTGTCCACAACACATCGCCATCCGCGAAGAGCTCAAGAATGTCAAAGCAGCACTTGAGAAACCGTATTTCAAGCCGATGCTTGCGATCACCCGTCGTTTCATGAAGATGTAAGGAGTCAGTCATGGATCATCTACTCAAGGCCATCGATGAACGTATCTCACGTCGCTCGTACATTCCCGAGCCGCTCAAACACGAAGATGCGGAGGCGTTGCAGGCGCTCATCACCAAGATCAACAGCGAGCAGGATCTCGCTATGTATCTTATCGTGGGAAATGGCGAGGCGTTCGCCAATGTGCGCAAGACCTACGGCTTCTTCTCTGGTGTAGAGAACTATATTGCGCTCACCGGCAAGAAAAATGACGACCTCGAGGAGGAACGTTATGGCTACTTTGGCCAACAGCTCGTCTTGGAGGCGACCCTTCGCGGTCTGGGAACGTGCTGGGTCGGAGGAACCTTCGATCGAAATGCCGCTTTGGTGATGCTTACCGAGCATGATTCAATACCCTGTGTCATCACCGTCGGGTATGTTGAGAAAGAACTCAGCACGAAGGAGAAGACCATCAAGAAGATCACTCATCGACGTAAGTCGAAGACCATCGAGGAAATGATGGTTTCGGATGAAGCTGTTCCCGATTGGTTCATTTCAGGAATGGAAGCGGTACAGAAGGCACCATCGGCTATCAATCGCCAACCGGTAACGTTCACCTATAAGAACGGAACGGTCACCGCTACGATCGAGGATGAAAAAGCGGAGCGCATTTGGTACGATCTGGGCATCGCGAAGCTCCACTTCGAGATCGGTGCAGGTGGCGGCTCTTGGGAGTTCGGCAACGGAGGCGCATTCACTCGAGCGGACTGATCCATGGATTCGATGCACAAACTGATGCTGAGCGAGGCGCGCATCCGCAAGCCGAAAGCAACTTCGATCCTGGAAGTCGGGTGCGGCAGGGGTGCATTCCTCTTCGCGGTCGCTGATTTCTTCCCTCAAGCTCAGCTGACCGGAATCGACATCTCATCAAAAGCGATCGCAGCGGCTCGTCAGAATCGATTCCCCGGGTTTTCGAACACCTCGATCGCCTGGCATCTTGCCTCGGTGGATAAGATGATGTTTGCCGATGGCACATACGATATTGTGTTTGCGGGAAAGACCATGCATCACTGGGAGGATAAGCAGGCGGGGCTGAGCGAGATATCGCGGGTGCTCAAAGATAACGGTATCTTGATTCTGGGCGATCCGTTCACCGATGGACCCTTGAAATATCCGTGGTTCAACAGCCTGAACGAGACCCTTGATGGTGGAACGTTTACCAGCCTCGCCGAACTCAAGCAGATGCTTGTCCAAGCGAATCTGCATCTGATTGAGAAGATATTCGTCCCCCGTACGATGAGAACGCTTTCTGTCTGCGTGATAGGCAAGAACAAGAAAGGCTGAGCAATGACGACATTTTTCAAGCATTCACTTGAGGCTCCGCGCACGGATCTCACAAACATCACACGGCAGGTCGCACAAGATGTTGCGGAGAGTGGTGTGATCAGCGGCATAGCGGTGGTATATTGCCCCCACACCACCGCAGGCATCACCATCAATGAGAACGCCGATCCCGATGTGGTCCACGATCTGTTGCTGGGGCTTGACGCTGCGTTTCCCGATCGCAGGCAGTTCCGCCATGGAGAGGGCAACAGCTCGGCGCACCTCAAATCCTCTTGTATCGGAGCAAGTGAGACGGTTCTGATCGAGAACGGCTCTCTGGTACTTGGCACCTGGCAAAGTATCTACTTTTGTGAGTTCGATCCTCCCCGGCATCGTACGTACTATGTGAAGGTCGTCTCGAACTAAGACTACTTGTCACGCCTTCTTGATCGGGAGCCACACTTCATAAGCCATATGTGTCGGGTCATCGTTGTAATAGACCTCGATATCAGGTGCATTCGCCCATTCATAGCCTGAGGTCGGAAGCCACTCTGAGAAGATCCTCTTTTGAAGTGCTTGTACACTGCTCGAATCCCCCGCACCGGAGAAGACCGCCCAGGTGCTTTGGGGAATGATCAGCTCATCCATCCCCTCTGGTGCCGGTTTCTCGCTCACCGCTGCGATGTAGTAGTAGTTCTGATCCGGTTCATTGCAGGTCGATACTCCCAGCAGACCTTTTGGATCGCCTTCTGCTAATGCGAGGATCTGAGGGATCATGCCCTCCTTTGTCGTCTTCTCCCAGAACAGAGGAACGCTTTTGAAACTCTCCTCGACATCTTGGCTCAGAGGTTCTCTTACTCCTACGACCCTCATTGGTTTCTTGCTCACAATTCGATACTCCATCTCTATCACTCCTTCGATCGTCACGTGAAAGCTGATGCGAGGAAAAGCTTTGAGACTGATATCGGGTTTTTGCGCTGTCGAGGGCGAGATGCCATGGAGCGCCTGAAATGCCCGATTGAACGCAGTCGGTGACTGATACCCATAGCGCATCGCCACTTCGATGACCTTCTCGCCATTTTGTAGATCGAATGCCGCCTTCGTCAGTCTTCTCTGGCGCAGATATACCGAGAGTGGTACACCGGCCATATGCGAGAAAAGCCGCTGGAACTGATAGGGTGTCGTCAGGGCGATGCGGGCGGCTTTCTCGATCGACAGATCCGTGTCAAGATGGTCTTCTAAATAATCGATCGCGTCGTTCATTCGTTCATGCCACTGCATATGCTTTCACCTCCTCGAACTTATGATAGGGGTCGCTTCTCATTCTATCCTCTCATTTTAATTACTGATAACGAGTTATTTTTTCTCGATCGTATATTTCTACCGTATGCTATTAGTGGACAGAGGAAGGAGCTACATATGAATACAGTCACCATGTCGAGCCGTGGAAGAATTACAATTCCAGAATCCTATAGAAAAAGGCTCGAATTAGAACAGGGCGATACGCTTATCATTCATTATGACGAAACAAAAAATGAGTTGAGATTACATCGAAAAAACTCTCTTGCTGAAATGCGTGAGCGCTATACCTCTTGGATAAAACCAGGAACTGAGCCGTTAATCGATATCAGAGGGGTTATTTATGGGAGACCTCAATGATTGCAGCAATAAGCGAAGTTCAAAAAAGCTATTTCAGTGAGAGGAATAATCAATGAACATTATCGAGCAAGGACCCAGTCCGGGAAAGCGATTCCTTCGCTGGATCATCATGATGGCGATTGTTGTCGCAGCCTCGTTCCTTATCAACCAGTGCTCTGCAAACAATGCCGGTGATCAGCCGACCGATTCTCGTATTCAATTAGAGTACCGTTCGTCGTGATCATATAACCGTTGAACACGATCGGTCTATATGTTGTGATTATTCCCTATTTGTCGTGAGTAAGTAGCTTGGTGATCAGATCGAACGCGCTTTGATATACCCCGGGTGAAAGACTCTCACGCGGTCCGGCGACATTAAGCGTGATCTCATAGCCCAAACCCTCAAGCCAGCGCTTGACTCCCTTGTAGTTATCGGGAGTTGCGATATAGAGCGGACGTTCGAGGTGTTGCGCCTCGACGATCGTCATGGTCGTTCCCAGCGATTCCCAATCAGCGGCAGGAATGATGATCAGCGTCGCATGTGAGTCTCTAACATTCCATAATGTGCGTTGCTCGTAGCCATCAGACGGCGTCTCGACCAGCTGGGGATATTGGGCGAGCAGCCCCGGGGCATCCGGAAGGTCTTCAGCTAACCCACATTTGGGGCACCAACCCACAATCGGAACACCCGCGTGCAAAGCAGCATCGTGTGCTCCCCGATCGACTCCGGTCTGTCCCCCACTGCGAATGAACGCGATTCGTTTCATATCTATACCTACTCCCACAGTACTTGATAATGCGAGCGTTGATTATATAGTACCGAGCACTTTTGTGTATGGATGCGCACTCTTCTCTGTAGAGAACCTCCATAAGTTACAATGGGTGAGCAAGCGGAACCAACTGGAAGGAAGCTGATGTCAGAGAAGAGTATCGCTATTGACGCACACGATGATGCCCCCAAGGGACACGGCGAATCCACTGCATCGACCATTGCGGCGATCGTTGCCAATATCGCAATTGGTGTCATCAAATTCATCGCAGCGGCCATGACCGGTTCAGCAGCGATGTTCTCAGAAGGCATCCACTCAATCGTCGACAGTGGTAACGGCTTTTTAGTACTGCTCGGCATGCGGCAGGCGAAAAAACCAGCTGACATCTCGCACCCCTTCGGATATGGGCGCGAGCTCTACTTTTGGATCCTGGTCGTTGCGGTCTCGATCTTTGCCGTCGGTGGTGGTGTCTCTGTCTACGAAGGCATTCATAACATCCGCTTTCCTGAACCTTTGATGGACCCCAAGGCTGCTTATATCGTCTTGGCTCTCTCACTCTTGATAGAAGGTGCCTCGTTCGGGGTCGGCATCAAACAGTTCCGCGAAGCCAAGGGTAAGCTACGCACCCTTGATTTCATCAAGCGCTCCAAAGACCCTTCGCTTTACGCTATCTTGCTCGAGGACTCGGCTGCCATGCTTGGTCTCCTGATTGCACTTGCCGGTGTCTACTTTGGCCATCTTCTCGACATTCCCCAACTCGACGGCGCAGCCTCGGTCTTGATCGGTCTGCTGCTCATGTCGGTCGCCTTCTTCCTGTTGCGCGAGACCAAGGCATTGCTGATCGGTGAGGGATTGGAGAAGGACGATCTGCTGCGTATGCGTGCGTTGATCGCGAAGACACCGGGAGTCCATGATGTGGGTATCGTGCGCTCACAGTTCTTCGGACCGCAAGATCTCCTGATTAACGCCGATGTCCAATTCGATCCCGAATTGCACTCACCCGAGATCGATGCCACCATCGATCAGATTGAGACGAATCTACAATCTGAGTTTCCCGAGATCAGCAATGCGTTCATCGAGGTCGCCAGTGCCGATGAGGTCGCGGCTTATCGCGAGCGCAGTGCTCTACAAAAAGAGTATCCGGGCTCGTAAAGCAGACGCAGTGGTCTGATCACAGGCCAAGTTTAGAACTGCTCGAATCATGTACGACTCACACTGATGGTTTTCCCACACCCAGCGCAGCCATGCGTTGGAGCAAGGTGGGATGCGAATAGTTCCAAAACACTACCAATGGGTGTGGGGTCATATTCGAGAGCGCTTGAGATGAGATCTTCTTCAGCCCACCGATCAACGACTCAGCGTGATCATATTGGGCAGCAAAGGCATCGGCTTGATACTCGTTGGCACGTGAGATGACGTTCTCTCCCAGATTCAGCAGCTCCGATATCGGCCCGAAGAGCATTCCGAAAGCGATGATCCCCAAAATGATGGAAGCCTCCCCTGTCTTGCTGCCCAGTGCTGTTGCCAATGCTGGACTTTTGAGGAAGAGCGACATCAACCACAGCTGAAAACCTGAGATCAGCACACCTCGTATCATGCTCGTGATGATGTGACGTTTCTTGTAGTGGCCGATCTCGTGAGCGAGGACCGCCGTGATCTCTTCGGTATCCATCTGATCGAGAAGCGTGTCATAGAGACAGATCCGCTTCTTACTGCCGAATCCCGCGAAGTACGCATTGGCCTTCGTACTGCGCTTGGAACCATCGATCAGGTAGACATCTTTGATCGCAAAATCGGTCTGCTGGGCGAGGTTGATAAGGCTATCACGCAGCTCACCTTCCTCAAGAGGGGTCTGTTTGTTGAATAGGGGCACGATCAGCTCCGAATAGAAATAGTTCACCCCGACCGAGAAGAGCGTCAGTATCGCCCAAGCCCAAAGCCAGAACCATTCGGGCGAGAGCTGAACGAAGTACACGATGATCCCCACGACGACCGACGTCAGCAGGAGTGAGAGAAGAAGGCTGATCAGCGTATCGCGAAAGAACAGCGGTCTGGTCGACTTGTTGAACCCGAACTTCTCCTCAGTCACGAAGGTATCGTAGTAGCTGAAGGGAAGCGAGACCAGTGTCATGGCTGTCGTCGCAAGGGCCACAAGCGCGATTGCAACGAGGATCTCGTTGCCCAGATACTGCGAAAGCACGTTTTCCAGCCAGCCCAGAGAGCCGCTGAACAAGACCGCAAGCATAAGCAGCGTCATGATCGACTGTTCGATCAGATTGAGCTTGCTATTCTCACGTTGATACTGCTGCTGACGTGCATATTCCTCATCATCATAGATCCCCTCGAGCTCGGGTGGGAGGGTATCGCTCATCCGTGAACGATTCAGCGCTGCCAAAACCTGACTCCAGATGAACTGAATGACGACAATGGCCACGATGACCCAAAATATCGAGTTGTATAACATCAGTTGCATTCCTTTCGTTTGCGTCTCTCTATGATACAGAAATCTTCATATAAGAATGAGACAAGGATTGCTTATTTATAAAGTATAATATAAACTCAAAGGAGGGTCTATGGTCAAACGTATTGACCTCGATAAAGAGGCAAAGGCTCTTGGTTTTAAGATAACAAAGAAGAAAAGAGGCAGGCATGATGCCTATACGAAAGATTCTCATAATGTACCGGTCCCGAAGAAAAGAGAGATAAGGGAAAACCTTGCAAAAGAGATCCGGAAGCAAATGATGGGAAAGAGACCGAGGGATTAGAGGCATATATGACGAGATACACCTATGAATTTGAGTTTGTTGAGGACGAGGAAGGCGGGTATATAGTCCACTTCTATGATTTTGATACGGCTACCGAGGGCGATGATATGCCTGATGCTATCAATATGGCTGTTGACCTCCTCCGTCTTAAAGTCGAGGAATACATCCTAAAAGGTAAACAGCTTCCAACACCTCGTTTCAATCGGAAATCAAAAAAGGGAGGGCGCATCGTTGCGGTATCGAGCGATCTCGACCTGCGTGAAAGTGAGAACTTCATAACTGCAAAGGAAGCCGCGCGTACTCTAAAAGTATCTGCACCACGAGTTTCGCATCTCCTTAGAGATGGCATCCTTCATGGTTATCGAGAAGGTGGAAACACGCTTATCACGGTCGAGTCTGTCAATGCCTATAATGCACGACATCGTGTACCGGGCAGGCCACGGGTTGCAGTAGGCTAATTTTCTCTTCAGGTAGCCGTGCGTTGTATTAGTATCAGACGACTAACGATGACTATCAGTGTCAGTACCACACAGAGCACGGTCAGTATTTGAGCGATTCTTTGATCAGCGGTGAGCCACCAGGCAGTAAGCATGACCGTGGGTAGTATGAAATAGAGATAGACCACAACCGTGCGACCGAGTTTGTCGAAAAAGAGAGGTCCACGGCTATGGCCCTCGACCTGCACAAGACCACTCCGCTTGAGCCGGGGCGAGGTGACGAGAAATATTGTGAACTCCACCACCATACAGACAACGATCAGTGCGGGCATGATACCGCGCATCGCCATCGCAAAACTGACACCCAGTACATAGTAGGCATCAGCAACGATATCAAGGACGGCACCGCTCGCGGATTCACTGTGATATCTGCGTGCGGCAACACCATCGAGGATATCGGTCACAAACACCAAGAGCATCATCCCCGCTGTCAGAAACACCGGTATCTCGTCTCGCATCACCAGTGCGATGATCATCGTGGTAAACGCCATGCGGCTGAACGTGAGCGCATCGGGAACCTGCTGTTGATAGCGTTGCATTATGGTATCCCTGCTCATCACCTTCCCCGCTCCCATCGGTGATCGCTATACCTGTTCCAGTTTCATGACATACCGTGCGAAGACCACCAATGCTGCGACCAATGATCCATTGATGATGAAGATCTGCTCGATACTTATCACGTCGGCGAGCGGACCGAACAGTATCATGCCCAACGGTAGAGAGGACGCGATCACAATCTGGAGGAAACCGAACGTGCGCCCGTGCATGTCGGGCTCGACCCGCTCCTGAATCATCGTGATAAGCGACGCTTCATAGGAAGGATTGAAGAGACCCCAGACGAACAGCACCGTGATGAAAGGCCAAAATGGCAAAAAACCCAGAGAGATCATCAGGATACCCAGACAACCTCCTGCAAGAAGCACCGTGCTCATGCGGTTGCTGAAGCCACCCCACCACCCGATGAAGATGCCACCGATGATCGCACCCAGACCATAGGCTGATTCCATCGAGGCAAGTCGCCAATACTCACCACCGAACGATCTCTCGCTGATCAAAGCGAGCATGAACACCGGACTGAAAAGGAAGAGGGCCATCGCCTCGAATATGAAGAGTCGTTTGAGCAGTGGATGCGTACGGAGGTAGCGAAACCCATCTTTAATCCCTTGGATCTCAGAGATCGCCTCCTTATCGGTGTGCTGAAGCGCGGGAAAGAGTATCGTCGCGGTGATCCCTACTCCGATGATGGCGGTGACCACATCGACGAGCAGGGCAGCTCGAAATCCTGCCAATCCCAACACCAGAGCGGCAGCAGCCGGAGAGAGAAACGCGATCAGAGAACCCAGCGAGACGAAGTATCCGTTGATACGCATCAACATCTCCTCTGGTGCGAGCTGCGGAATGACCGCATTGACCGCGGGTGATTGAATCCCAGTCCCGATCGAGCGGATCGCCAACGCGATAAAAAGCCAGGTCAGGTTACCCGGATTCATCCCGAGGATGAAGAAGAGCGCAAGTGTGGTCAACGCGATGACACTATCTGCGATCATGATGATCGCTTTACGGTTGAAGCGGTCGAGGAGTACCCCTGCAAAGAGCGATACGATGATCTGCGGTGCGAACGAGCAGATGACCGCATACGTCATCATGGTCCCCGATGAGGTCTCAAGCGTGATATGCCAGATGATCGCGAATTGCACGATCGACGAGCCCAAGAGTGAGATCGCCTGAGCTATCAGAAAACGATACGTTCTATCCTTCCAATTTTGTTGACGCATGAACTCCATGGTACCCTACAATCACGAGTGCTTGAGGCTTCGTGTAAGCAGGAGAACAAGCAGATTGCGAATGAGCGTACTATGAGGTACGCGACTGAGTAATCTTTGCGTAGTTCGACGTACTTAGACGGAGCCTGATGTGCTCGTATTAGTGGCCCAGGTAGGAGCGCTGTACGTCATCGCTCGCCGTAAGCTCCTCACCGGTGCCGGTCAACGTGATCTCACCGGTCTCAAGCACATAGCCACGATCGGCGATCTTGAGTGCCATGCGGGCGTTTTGTTCGACCAGAAAGATGGTCGTGCCCGACTCGTTGATCTCTCGGATGATATTGAAGATCTGTTT
>WQXV01000019.1 GCA_009781565.1 Actinomycetes bacterium | reverse complement strand
CAGATTTCCCAACTATTACTCACCCGTTCGCCACTTTAATAACACCCGAAGGTGCGTTCTCGTTCGACTTGCATGTGTTAAGCACGCCGCCAGCGTTCAATCTGTGCCAGGATCAAACACTCCATTGTTTGAGATTAAACAAAAGGCCTCGTCAGCCTTCTGCAAATTCCATAAGAATTGTTTGATTCTGTTTAATAGGTTCGTCTCTCGGTTTGACCTTTTAATGGGTCCTTACGATAGACGGGTTTTAATTTGACTTGTCTGCACAATATCCAATTTTCAAGGTTCGCTTTCCGCGGCACAAACAGACTTCCGCCCATTTGAGCGCGGGTTTCTACAATACGGTATAGAACCGAATTGCGCAAGGGGTTTATTGAAAATAATTTCAATATTTTTTTGGAGAGGCGCTGCCTGAATTGTGCGCATGCCAAACGGGTTGTTTGAAGTCCCTTGCTGCCGGTCCAGAGGACACCCTTTGACAATCGTTCATGTGTCCGGCAATTACAACCTTTATCAGTATACAGGGCTCACAAACCGATTGCAATACTTCATGCATAATTAGTTCCAAATATGGAGATGAACAGTAAAATCGCAGGTCAATTGTGGAGTGTTTTTGTATAGTTATACGAGAAAAAGCTTGGCTTCGTCTCTCTCGCAAAGCTTGCAATCTGAGGAAACAAGCTATAATACAGGCTGGTCGAAAATGAAACGATGGGCAACTGGGAGTGGAGCCATGAGACCAAAGAGCCGTCTTGTATATATCGACAATTTGCGACTCGCACTGATCGTCCTCATCATAATGATGCATTGTGCGATCACCTACAGTGGGATCGGTGGATGGGCGTATTACGATCCCGCTCAGCCGAGCGATATCGCGATCGCTTTCTTTGCTCTCTTCCAAGCCTATGTGCAAGCCGTCTCGCTGGGACTTCTCTTTCTGATCGCGGGCTATTTCGCCTATTTCTCTCTTCGCAAGAAGGGGGTTCGGTCTTTTATCCGTGACCGCGCGATTCGCCTTGGGTATCCCGCGTTGTTCTATATGCTGATTCTCAATCCACTCACCGGCCTCTTGGTCATGAGAGATCTGCAAGTCCCACTCGCCGAACTGGCCAGACAATACTCTGAATACTATCTGCGATTCCACTTCATCGGTGGATCGGGGCCACTCTGGTTCGCGGTTGCGCTGCTTTTCTTTTCGATCGTCTATGCGTTGGCAAGTCGGATCTTTGCTGAGCGTATCGCCGTGACACCACAGCGCCCTTTCCCTTCGGTCGCGCAGATCCTGCTGATCATTGTCCTTATCGGTGTACTCACGTTCTTGGTGCGCCTGGTCCAACCGATCGGAACCGATATATTGAACATGCAGCTTTGCTATTTCGTTCAATACGTCGTGATGTTCATCATCGGCATCGTTTCCGCCAAAAACGATTGGCTCGATCAGGTGGACCGATCCAACAGCCGACGGTGGCTCGCCATTGGGTTGATTGCGGGTACGCTCCTCTTCTTCATCGCGTTGATAGGTGGTGGAGCGCTTGATGAGGGACTCGATTCATTCTTCGGTGGATTTACCTGGCAAAGCCTGTTCTTCTCTACGTGGGAACCATTCGTCGGAGTGACTTTGACGATCGGTCTCATCGGTCTATTCAAAACACGGTTCAACTCACAAAGCGATCTGCTCAAAAGCATCTCGGATAACTCATTTGCTATCTTCGTCTTTCACGCACCGTTCATCATCGGACTTGCCCTCTTGCTCGCGCCACTCACGCTTCCCTCTATGTTGAAATTCCTGCTACTATCGGCGTCCAGTATTCCGCTCATATATCTCTTCACGAACTATGTCGTGCGCAGGATTCCTGTGTTTGGAGATCTATTCTTTACCTAGATGATAAGTTGGTCATCGCTCCACTAAAATGAAAGGCGGGAGATTAACTCCCGCCTTTTATTATGACTCTATTCAAAGCTTCTCATATCTATATAAGGCTTATCTATCCTATATGAGACATATCTATATAAGACGCTTAGCCCTCGAATCTCTTCTTGATCATCGGAGACAGCACGAGTGCGCAACCGGCCAATCCAGTGATTGCGAGGGAGGTAAGCGTCAGTGCATCGCCCGTAGGCGGAACAGGCGGAACCGGGGGCTCGGGAGTACCATTGGGTACCCAATGAGCATAAAGCGTCATGTCGCTCAATACCGGATCTCCGAAGTTCCACTGCACGCCACCGGAAGGCGCGGTCCACCATCCTGCGAACGTATAGCCTGCTTTGGTCGGAGCGCCTGGTTCCGCAACAGGTGAACCCACGGCAACGGAAGTGCTCACAGGAGCAGTGCCATTCTGAGCGTCGAAGGTCACCGTCACCATTGCAGGCGGGATCTCATCTGCAAGAAACACATTACAGAAACCGTTGTCAGTCGGGGCACCGGAAAGATCGCTTGCGTATGACGAATGCGCAACTCTTGTGCCGTCACCCGATATCGATGGCTCCGCTGATTCACGGTTTCCCCAAGAGCCAGCATCATTGCAGCTTACCAGAGAGCTGACCCCCGTCGTACGATTCCAATGATAGACGTTAAGCTCACCATTCGTCTCGACCAATGTCTCACCCAGAGGAAGCATGGTAGGCGCATACCTGGGGCCTTCCACGATCGCGACCTGCGTGCCATCTTCGTTGACCGAAGGTGCCGAGTAATTGTTGGGATCTCCCGATAACGACGGCCCAACATCGATCTGGTCGATGATTCCTGCTTGGAAGAACCAGAGGAACGCGTTCATATTGTCACCTGGCGTGACAGAGGTCCCTGCCAGATCGGTCGCCGCAGAGACGAATGCTATGAACTCACCGTTACCCGAAATGGAAGGCTCATTTGAAGGTCCATTTCCACCTGCGCCTGCTGCGGTCTCGCTGACCAGCTTGATGCTGTCATCGAAACCGTTCCATACAAAGACGTTGTGATAGTCTCCGGTGATAACCGCATCATTGAGATTCCTTGCTCCCGAGGCGAAGGCGACTTTCGAGCCGTCATACGAGATCGAAGGCTGCTCGCTCCATGAGTCTCCACCACGACCGGCGGCACCTTTACTGACAAGAATAGTTGAATCAGTATCGGCATCCCACAAGAATACATTGAGGGCATACCCATCGGTTACAGCACCGACCAAGTCGGTCGCCTGAGAGGTAAAGGCGACTTTGGATCCATCATATGAGACCGATGGCTCAATAGACAGGTCATTCCCACCGGTCCCCGACGAGCCTTTAGTTATCAGCTTGATCTCGCCTGAGACAAGATCCCAGATAAAGAGTTGATATTGGTCGCCGGTCACCGTCACGCCATCGAAGTTGTGTGCACCTGATGCGAAGACGACCTTCGTCCCATCGCCTGATATCGCAGACTGCCATGAGTTACCATCTGCAGCAGTCCCGCCTGCCCCAGCGCTTACGAGAAGTGTCTGGTCATTGACCGCATCGTAGAAGAAGACATTCTGGTACTCTCCTGTGCTGGCACTCATCAGATCAGATGCATAGGAAGAGTACGAGAGCTTCGTCCCATCAGCACTTAGCGAGGGATCGAAAGAATGGCTATTCGCGCCCAACCCTGTAGGTCCGGCACTTACCAACAAGTGGTCCCATGCGGCAAGAGCGCCGATGGTCAGAGGGACCAGACTGAGCGCCATGACGAGAAAGAGCGCCAGGGCGGTCGATACCAATGGTTTGCGAGTAAACACGATAAAACCTTCCTCTCTATAACAATTCGAGAAAACTATCTTGCTTCAATTATACGTACAAATTTTCTTTTGCCAATTTGGATGACCGAACCGTTAATTTGGGGCGGCTCGACATGGTACTCCTTTTGATTAAGCGTAATCCCATCGATCTTAACTCCCCCACCGTCGATGAGGCGTCTCGCTTCACCGGCTGATGTGGCCAGACCGGCTTCGGTCATGAGCGATCCCAGGTATATAAGACCTTCAGCGTTGGGAGTCAGATCTGCTTCGAACTCTTCGACTTCATCGGGAATCTCTTGCGCTTTGAATTGTTTATCGAAAGCCGCCTCGGCATCGGTCGCAGCTTGCTCGTCATAGTAGAGCGTGACGATCTCGCGACCCAGGCGACGTTTGATCTCATTGGGATGTAGTGAGCCATCGGCGAGCCCGGCTTCGATCGTGTCGATCTCATCGACAGGAAGTGCCGTAGTAAGACGATAGTATTTGACCATGAGCTCATCGGGGATCGACATGACTTTGCCGAACATTTCGGCAGCCTCATCGGTCAGCCCGATGTAGTTACCGTAACTCTTGCTCATCTTAGCGATTCCATCGGTGCCCTCGAGAAGCGGCAGGGTCAAGCAGACCTGCTGGGGTTTATCCATCTTCTTGGCGAGCTCACGACCAGCCAGCAGATTGAAGAGCTGGTCGGTGCCTCCGATCTCGACGTCGGCATCGATCATGATCGAGTCATAGGCCTGCGCCATCGGATAGAGCAGCTCATGAAGCGAGATGGGTTGGTCCTCTTTGAGGCGTTTCTCGAAATCATCACGCTCGACGATGCGCGCCAAGGTGAAGTTGCTCGCCAGTGTGAGCAGCTCGGCAAAGCCGAGCTCCTTGAGCCACTGTCCGTTGTATCTCAGCTCAGTTTTTTCGGGATCGAGAATGCGGAATGCTTGATCCATATAGGTCTGGGCGTTGACCTCGATCTCTTCCTGAGTCAGGGGTGGTCGCGTCGAGTTGCGTCCGCTGGGATCTCCGATCAGCGCGGTCCCATCTCCGATGATGAGCACCACGGTGTGGCCCAGGTCTTGGAATTGGCGCAACTTGCGCAACGGCACAGCGTGGCCCAGATGTAGGTCAGGTGCGGTAGGATCGACCCCCAACTTGATGCGCAGGGGCCGATCCTCTTTGAGCTTATCAAGCAAAGCGGCGCGCGGAACGATGTCCGCGACGCCACTTTCTATCACGCGTAATTGCTCTTGCGGTTCTTTCAACAAAAGAACCTACAGAGCGTCGCTCAGACTACCGAGCGATGCAAGCCCTAGAACACTGCAGACCGCTCCTGCGACCAGTAGGGCGATCAGTACACCGGCTATGATCGCGGGGATCCAAGAGATCCCACCACGCGCTGCCAGTTGTGCTTTACGCTCTGCAGGAGCAAGTGGTGCCGCTTTTGCCAGCTCCTCTTCGACGAACTTCTTGTAGATGAAGTTACCGAACAGGCCAAGGCCGATCCAGGCGACGAACGGTACGATCTGACCGATGACGGGGACAAGCTCCAGAACGAAGAGCACCGCCCATGCGATCAGCGCATAGAGCCACATCTTGCGATAGAGCATCCAGAAAAGACCGAAGAAGAACGCAGACCAGTTCCAAGACATCGGTGAGCCTGATGCCTCCATCTGTTGGAAGCGCGGAATGTAGTAGTCGGCATTGGGGCCGATAAAGGTCGCGGCTTCGTTAAATGATGAGATCGAACTCTCGGTCGTCAGATTTTTCACCGATGCTCCGACTGTCGAGACGGCAGAATCCACAAAAGAGGTCGCCTTGTCAGCCACCGATGCCTCAGGGATCGTCTCACTGACGACCTCGGCATCCACCACTTCGGGCTCGACAACTACCTCGTCGACCACTTCTGCGTCAACGACCTCGGGCTCGGCCGCATCTACCTCGACGAACTCGCCAAATCCCTCATCGACGACTCCGTCGGCATTCTCAAAATCACTCATGTGCTCTCCTCTCACATTTCCCATACGTCACAATGCTTTCAATTGCATACACACAACGAAGCATTGAGTACATGCTTCCCTATGCCTACTATAGCATTACTCTTAGACAACCCCACGGAAAAAATGCCCGCGTGTCGTGTTTTCTCGTGGCTCGGGAATAGCGCGACCTGCGTATACGTCGACCAGAGCATGCCTGATACGCGCAACCTCTTGCGGCACGAAATCGGTCAGTGCGGTCTCCAGATCGAGCCGGACCGCACTGATGCCACTCGCTGAGATCTCGCTCAGCGCGCCGGTCAGATCGAGCGGGACCGCATTATAGATATGGGTCCGTCCACTTCGATCGGTACGGACCGGAAAACTGTAGTCCTTGCGATCGCGCAGCGCGATAGGATTGGTGCGCCTTGTGCATGACGCACAGTTCTGCGCGCAATCACCTGCGGCTTGCAAGACACAGTGTTCGGTGACCATGATCTCGGTCATGCCACAGATACCGATACCGAGCGGCACTTCCACCCTGCGTGCTATCGCGGTGATCTGGTTCTCGGAGAGCTCGGGTGAGAGCCAGATACGGGTCGCGCCCAGCTGCTCGAGGACCGCAGTGGTGTAGGGATTGGTCACATTGAGCGACCAATGCGCTTGAGCGGGTATCTCCCTCTCCCTACAGATGTGCAGCTGACCCAGCGTCGCACACACAGCTGATCCGAATCGATACGCGACCCCCAAGAGCTCCTCGAGCTCGTGATCGTGACAGACGCGCGGAAGTATCGGGACCAGACCTTGGATCGGCTCCTCGTCGAGCAGCTCGAGTGCGCTTATCTGTGCTTCATTCGCGTCAGCATTTAGGGCGGCGCGTGCAGCGCCGACCGTGGCGGTCACCGCGACCACATCGATGTTCTGCTGCCCGAATTTGACCTTGCGCTTACGCATCGGGCTGTCTTCAAAGGAGATGCGTTTATGCACCTCTATATCTGATATGTCGAGTGCTTGGGCACGATCGATGCATCTTTGGGCGAAATCGAGCAGCTCGGCGGGGCGCTCCTTACCTGCTCCGCGCTGATAACTCATCATCTCGTTAGTGCGCTCCCCTATCAGATAGGCTTCGCTGAATCCACGGTTATAGACCGCATTAAGCGGCGGGACCGTGTCGTCGCACTCAGTATTTTCATCACGCACACCGGCATTCTCGAGAGCCCTGCGATAATTGGCGACGACCGTCGCGACATATCCCGGTGACTTCATGCGTCCTTCGATCTTGAGCGAGTCGACACCGGTGGCGATCAGCTCGTCGAGAACCTCGATGCTGCACAGATCCTGCGGAGAGAGCAGATGGGCGCCCGGAGTGGGTATGACCTCGCCTTTCTTGTCGATCAACTCATAGGGCAGACGACAGGGCTGTGCGCACAATCCACGATTTGCGCTGCGCCTTCCAACCAGAGAAGAGAACAGGCATTGGCCCGAATACGACATACAGAGCGCCCCATGGGCAAAGACTTCGATCTCGACACCGGCTTCATGTCCGACCGCGACCAGCGTGGCGATCTCGGTAAGTGAGAGCTCACGTGCCAGGGTCACGCGCGCGACCCCCAGATCGGCCAAGGCGCGGATCGTGTTCGAGTCATGGGCGTTGATCTGGGTCGAGGCATGCACCCGTACCTCAGGCATAAGCTGGGTGATCTGGCGTATCAGACCGATATCTTGCACGATGACCGCATCGATGCCGGCATTCCAGACATCAGCGACCAAGTTGAGTGCCTCGGACATCTCGTGGGGCAAGATCACGATATTGACGGTCACATAGACGCGTGATCCCAGCAGGTGGGCGCGCTTCGTGCATTGCTTGAGGCTTTTCAGCGTGAAGTTCGATGCCCCCCGTCGTGCGTTGAAAGAACCCAATCCTGCATATATCGCATCGGC
Source organism: Actinomycetes bacterium (assembly GCA_009781565.1). Classification (GTDB taxonomy): domain Bacteria; phylum Actinomycetota; class Coriobacteriia; order WRKU01; family WRKU01; genus WRDL01. Next base: position 3,440 of record WQXV01000019.1, on the reverse strand, counting down.
TCCCGCTCCCAGTGCTGCCAAGAAAGCGTCTTTATTACCAGCAGGCGCCAGTATCTCCGGTCTGTTCAACGTGCTTCCTTCTCCTTAGATCGCCACAACTTCATTTCATACCCACAAAAAGGGGATTTATTATACGATTTGGTTGCCACCTCTTTCTTTCACCATCCATCCATTATAAAATAATGGCGCGTATACACCAATCCGGAGGGATCGGTGCTTAAGCGTATGATAGTGCCAAACGGGGCCTAAGGGGAAACATGAGCTTAGTAGCGCGTCAGAGGCGTAAGGCAAAAAAGCAGGTAGGCGCAAAGATCGCGGTCATTCTTTTCGGCGTCGGCATGATGTTCCTCATGTTGGGCGGCGTTGTGTTCGCTCTCGGCATGAGTGTGGTCAACGGCTGGCTGCAAGACCTACCCGACTATACCGCTGATGGTGCGTTCGATGTGATGGAGCCGACCACGATCCTCAGTGCCGATGGCAAGCTCCTGGCCAAGCTCTATCTGCAGAATCGTGAGATCGTCCCCCTTGATGAGATGTCTCCGTGGGTGCGAAAAGCGATCGTAGCGGTCGAGGATGAACGCTTCTATGAGCATAACGGGGTCGATCCCCAAAGTGTCGTGCGTGCCGCGGTCACCGGATATGGTGGTGGATCGTCCATCTCGCAGCAATATATCCGCCAGACCGTGCTGATCGACGAAGCCCAAGACCAGACTTATAAACGCAAGATACGTGAGATGTTTCTTGCGCTCGAGTTGGAGAAACGCTATAGCAAGGACGAGATACTCTCGATGTATCTCAACTCGGTCTATTTCGGAAACGGTGCCTATGGTATCGAGGCAGCTTCAAAGAACATCTTTGCCAAACCGGCATCCGAACTCAACATCGCCGAGGCTGCACTGCTTGCCGGCTTACCCAACCAGCCGTCGCTTCTCAATCCCTTGGAAAGCCCCGAATCGGTCGAAGCCTTGATCGCGCGACGCGATCTGGTGCTCGAGCGTATGTTGGCCAATGAATACATCACCAAGGATGAATACGAGGCGGCGCTCAAAGCCGAGCATACCTATGAGTCGCTTCCCATGCCTTCCGATGGTATCTATGCAGCAGACTACTTCGTCGACATGGTCAAACGCCAGCTGCAAGAGCTCTTCGATTTCAATGCGGTCTTCGGCGGAGGAATGACCGTCGAGACGACGCTCAATAGTGTGCAGCAATATCATGCCGAGCAAGCTGTATGGAATGCGCTTCCCGATGATGGTCTGCAGGGAGCGCTTGTCGCTATCGAGCCATCGACTGGATATGTCAAGGCGCTGGTCGGAGGCACCGATTATGAGACCGACAAGTTCAACCTGGCGACACAGGCCTATCGCCATCCCGGCTCCTCGATGAAGGTGTTCACGTTGCTGACTGCTCTCAACGAGGGTATGTCGCCCGATACCTCGGTCGATTGTCGCTCGCCGATCACGATCGATAACAACGGAGATCCCTGGCGCGTGGAAAACGCTGAGGGCGGCAGCGCGGGTATGATGTCGCTGCGCGCGGCGACCGCCTGGTCATACAACACGGCCTTCGCGCTTCTCATCAATACTTTAGGAGCTGAAAAGGTCGTCGATATGGCCCATGCCGCTGGTATCCAGACCGAGCTGATGCCCTATAACTCCTTGACACTGGGTGCTCAAGGAGTGACCGTCCTTGAGATGTCATCGGCGTTTGCCACCATCGCCAATAGTGGCGTCTATAACGAGCCTACCTTCATCACAGCCGTCAAGAACCGCCGTGGGGTCGAGATCTGGGAACACATTCCCAACCCCCAGCAAACGATCAAACCGGAGGTCGCCTATGCCTGTACCCAGGTGCTCATGGGCGATATTACCAATGGCACGGCTGGTTCAGCAAACCTTGATGGTCGCCCGGTAGCGGGTAAGACCGGTACCAGTGAGAACTACGGGAACGTCTACTTCGTAGGTTATACCATGGAGCTCTCGACCGCGGTCTGGGTCGGATACCCCGATGCGAACCGCACGATCGTCTACTATGGTGGCGTCGCCTACGGTGGTGTGGTCTGCGCCCCGATCTTCCGCGCATTCATGATGCCTGCCTTAGAAGGATACGGGTGGCAGGACTTCCCCTACTATGACCCGCCTCCCTATGACTTTTCAAAATGGGCACCGATAAAATCCAAGGAAGGTGCTTCAATCGATGCGCGAAAAGCTGAGGAGGAAGCCAGGCTGAAGGCCGAGGAAGAAGCCAAGAAGAAGGCAGAGGAGGATGCGAAGAAGAACCAACCCCAGTCGTCAAACCTCCAGTAGACGACCTGCCAGACCAACCTCCGGTAGTCGTCGATCCGCCAAAACCTCCGCCTCAACCGCCACCCAAGCCACCTGATCCCGATCCCGATCCGGGTGGTGGAGGCAATACTCCACCAATTATCCCCTAGCTAAAGCAAGCGAGCGATGTCAAGCAGATATCGCTCGCTTCATATACCACGCCTTATTCATTGCGTATGCGGTATGCTCTGCAAAACACATGATACAGACAGGTCGTTCATACTATGTGTGCGGAAATCAGGACTCGGTTCTTGGATCGAGTGGTGAACGGTCGCGCTGTGCCCGAGGGTGATTCGCAAGATACTCTTGTCGGATATGGCTTTGATCGACATGGGTATAGATCTGGGTGGTCGACAGATCGGCATGCCCGAGCATCTCTTGCAAGCTGCGTAGGTCGGCTCCACCCTCAAGCATATGGGTCGCATAGCTGTGTCGCAGAGTATGGGGGTGCACTTCAGCCAGCCCAGCATGCTTGGTGATTTCTTTGACCATGCGATAGACCGCTTCGCGATAGATGCGCTTACCTCGTGTGGTCAAAAACACCGCTGAGGTGCTGGGCGCCAGCGCGTGTGATGTGCGCAGCTCCTCGCGAGCCTGCGACAGATAGAGGTGCAGCGCTTCTGCTGCCTTATCTCCAAGAGGTACCATGCGCTGCTTGGAGCCCTTGCCGGTCACACGCATCGTTGCTCCCTCGAAATCGATATCGACCACATCAAGCCCACAAAGCTCGCTGACCCGGACCCCACAACCATAGAGCACCTCAAAGATCGCCTGATTGCGCAGACCGATTGCAGTCTCATCAGCAGCAAGCACGGCTAGGATCGCTTCGATATCGGCCACACTGAGCGTTGCAGGCAGGCGCTGTGCCTTTTTCATACGCGGTAGTTTGGTGGTCGGGTTGTGCGAGATGATCTCCTCTTTGAAGGCGAACGTGTGAAAGGTCTTGACCGCACTGAGCTTGCGCTCGATGCTGGATGATTCAAGTCCGCGACTGCGCAGTAATGCTACGAAGTCGAGTACATCCCTGCGTGCGATATCATCCCCATCGGTGATCGATCGCTGCTCGAGAAAACTCAGATACTGGGAGAGGTCGCCTTGATAGGCGCTCAGTGTGTG
>WQXV01000018.1 GCA_009781565.1 Actinomycetes bacterium | reverse complement strand
CTGAACAAGTTCTTCAAAGAGCAGGCACTCGTCGAGCAACCGTTCGTCAAGGACATGGATATCTCAGTCAACGATCTGACCAACAAGGTGGCTAAAGAGATCGGCGACGACATCAAGATCACCGCATTCGAGCGCTATAACCTAGGCGAGACCAACGCCTAGAGACCCGCAGCTCTCATACCGTCGCGTAGCGTAAGTACGCTACAATGAAAGAGACCTTAATCAAAGGAGGTTTCGTGACGGGATATAAACGGGTGCTCCTAAAACTTTCTGGTGAAGCGCTCATGGGAGATCGCGGATACGGTATCGATCCGTCGGTCATCGATTCACTTGCCAATCAGATCAAGACCGTGGTCGATAAGGGTCACGAGCTGGCCATTGTGGTGGGCGGCGGTAACATCTTTCGTGGGCTCTCTGCAAGTGCCAACGGTATGGATCGTGCCAGTGCTGACTACATCGGGATGCTTGCCACGGTCATGAACGCGCTTGCGCTCCAAGATGGGCTCGAGAGGGTAGGGGTGCCCTCGCGGGTGATGAGTGCCATCGAGATGCGCGCGGTCGCCGAGCCCTATATCCGCCTGCGTGCCGTACGTCACCTCGAGAAGGGACGGGTCGTCATATTTGCCGGAGGCACCGGCAATCCCTACTTCACGACCGACACGACCGCCGCATTGCGGGCGTGCGAGATCGGGGCGCAATGTGTGATGAAAGCGACCGGTGTCGATGGCGTCTTTGACAAAGACCCTAAAAAACATGTGAATGCGAAAAAGTATGACGAGTTGACCTACATCGAGGTGCTCAACCAAGGGCTTAAAGTTATGGATTCGACCGCGGTCACTCTCTGTATGGATAACGAGCTGCCCATCGTGGTGTTCAATATGGGCGAGGACGGCAATATACTCAAAGCACTTCAAGGAGAACCAGTCGGCACCATCGTGAAAGGGTAACAGATCATGATCAAAGATATTCTTGCCACCACGACCGATCACATGGACAAGACCCACGAGGCACTGCTCGGAGAGTTCTCCACCGTGCGCACCGGGCGCGCGACGCCGATGGTCTTCGATCGTGTGATGGTCGATGCCTATGGATCTCAGATGCCGCTTAACCAGCTTGCGACCATCAAATCGACCGATGCGCACTCGCTGGTCATCGAGCCCTGGGATAAGAAGACGCTCAAAGATATAGAGAAGGCTATTCTGACCTCGGATCTGGGGTTGGTGCCCAACAATGACGGCATGCTCATCCGTATAACCTTCCCGTCTCCGACCGAGGAGCGCAGGATCGAGTTGACCAAACAGTGCCGCGGTCACGCCGAGGATTCCCGTGTTGCGATCCGCAATGTGCGTCGTGATGCCAACTCCAAGCTCGAAACGCTCAAAAAGGACGGGGATGCCTCCGAAGACGACATCATGCGCGCCGAGAAGGAAGTGCAGAAATACACCGATGACGCCATTGCGCGCATCGATGAGTCGCTCAAGGCCAAAGAGGCCGAAATCATGGAGGTCTAGGGCTGTTGTCGCCCTATAAGCCAGACATCAACTCGTTCTATACGAGTCAGAGGGCACAGACGCTGCTTCATTCAGTCGATTGGGACAATGTCCCGCGTCATGTGGCCATCATCATGGACGGTAATGGGCGCTGGGCAAAAGGGCGAGGCAAACCACGCTTGTTCGGGCACAAGGCCGGAGCGGCGATGGTACGCGAGGCGATCGCTTCTGCTATCGAGCTGGGTATCGAATACCTGACTATCTATTCGTTCTCGACCGAGAACTGGACTCGACCCGAGGACGAGGTCAAAGGCATCATGTCGCTCTTCGTCGAAGTGCTCGAACGTGAGCTGAAAAGCCTGCAGGATAAAGAGGTACGTGTCAAAGTGATCGGTGATATGGACGCACTGCCGAAAAAGACGCGTGACGCGTTTAAGAACTGTATCAGCAAGACAGCGCACAACAAGGGTCTGACCTTGGTCGTTGCGGTCAACTATGGTGCGCGCTCAGATATCGTCTCGGCTGTGCAGAGCATCGCACGCGAAGCGGTGGCAGGAAAGATCAAGGCAGCTGACATCACCGCGCACACGATCGCCGATCATCTCAGTAGCGCCGGTATTCCTGATCCAGATCTGGTGATCCGCACCAGTGGCGAGATGCGCATATCGAATTTTCTCCTCTTCGAGATAGCCTACTCCGAGCTGGTCGTCTCAGAGGTACTCTGGCCTGATTTCGATCGCGATGAGTTCTTAGCCTGCATCTTGCTCTATCAGCAGCGCGCCCGTCGCTTCGGAGGCGTGTAGTGACCACAGAGATATCACACGTCGAGAAGCCGGCAGGGATCGATCGTCGATCGTTCCTGACACGCCTGGTGACCTCGATCGTCTATGCCGCGGTCTTTTTGGGCTGCATCTTTATCGGTAACGAGTTCTTCTTGCTGCCTCTGTTCTGCGCCTTCCTATGCTTTTTGGGGTGCCGCGAGTTCTATCAGCTTGCCTCTAAGAATATGGCGCACATCCCGCTCGTGATCGGTTTTGTCATCGCCATCTCACTACCCTTGACCGCCGCGCTCTCGACCCTGACCGATCTCGCACCCATCACCATGCTTGCCTATACCGTCATCACCGGGATGCTCGCGCTGCTGTGTTGGGTCGCTTTCACGGCAACCGCAAGGATCAAGGATGCCGCGATCTCTCTGTTCGGTGCGCTCTATCTGGGCGTTCCTCTGGCCTCTTTGATACTGATCCGACAGATGCCCGGTGGCTTGATCGTGGTGCTCACGACCCTGATCAGCATCTGGGCTGCCGATGTGTTCGCCTATATGGGAGGATCGCTCTTGGGACGACATAAGATACTACCTAAGATCTCTCCCAAGAAAAGCTGGGAGGGTTTTATAGCAGGTATGATCGGTGCGGTCCTGATATGGATCATGGCCCCCCTTATCTTTGGCTCGTACCAGAACAACACGGTGTTGGTCTTTCTTGGAATGCTGATAACCTGCGCGGCATTTGCCGGTGACCTATTTGAATCGCGCATGAAGCGCGAGGCAAATGTCAAAGACTCGGGAAACCTCCTGCCCGGACATGGCGGGATACTGGACCGTATCGATTCGATGCTACCTGCGTTCATGCTGGTCTTCTTGATCTTTTCAGCGACCGGTATGGCGCTGGGTTAGTCAGGAAGCTCGATGGCCGAGAGCACCACACAAAAAAGACGCGTCGCCGTGCTCGGGTCGACCGGATCGATCGGTCGGCAGACCCTCGAGATCTGCGCTAAGGAGCCTGAGCGCCTTGAAGTGGTGGGCCTTGCGGCGCACTCTTCGGTCGATAGACTGATCGAGCAAGCCAAGCGATTCGGTGTGTCGACCATCGCGCTGAGTGATCAGGATGCAGCACAGCAAGCGAAAGCAGCACTTGCGTCAGAGCCGATCACCGTGTTGGACGGCTCAGAGGGGGTCATCGATCTACTGGAGATGACCGATCCCGATATCGTGGTCAACGCCTTGGTCGGAGCAGCCGGTCTGCGTGCCACGATCGCAACGCTGAAAGCCGGCAAGGTGCTCGCACTGGCTAACAAGGAGAGTCTGGTCGCTGGAGGAGAGATCGTCATGCCGCTGGTAGACGACGGGAAGCTCCTCCCGGTCGACAGCGAGCACAGCGCGCTCTTCCAGTGTCTGCTCGGTGAGGACTCCTCGACCATATCGCGCTTGTGGCTGACCGCGAGCGGAGGGCCGTTTCGCACCCACACACGCGCACAACTTGCTCACATCACTCCGCAGCAGGCACTCGCACATCCCACCTGGAACATGGGAGCCAAGATCACCATCGACTCATCGACCATGATGAACAAGGGGCTCGAGGTGATCGAGGCGCATCACCTGTTCGGGATCGACTATGACGATATCGAGGTCGTCATCCATCCGCAAAGCGTCATCCATTCGATGGTCGAGTACTCCGATGGAGCCGTCTTGGCCCATCTGGGACCGACTGATATGCGTCTGCCGATCCAATATGCATTTTCCTATCCTCGGCGCTGGAGCGCGCCACTAGAGCCATTGGATATGACGCAGCTGAGCGATCTGACCTTCGAGGCACCTCAAAACGAAGTCTTTCCGCTGCTGGGACTTGCCTATGAAGCGGGACGCGCCGGTGGCAGTGCACCGGTCATTCTCAATGCGGCCAACGAGGTCGCCGTCGATGCTTTCCTCAAAGGGGGCCTGCCTTTTCTTGGCATAGCCGACATCGTGGATAAGACGCTGAGCACCAGCGAGCAGCAGCCGATAAGCTCGATCACCGATATCGAGCTGATCGATGCGGCGGCTCGTCAAAGCGCTCGCCAGCTCCTCGGATAATCCATCGACCTATTTGCACCGGCGGGTCATTACCGCTACAATGGGTCGCACTGTATTCGTTTACCTCTTGCTTAGCGGTGCCGAGACACACCCTCGACCGACTCAGCTTGAGGCGTATGCGACGACATGGGACGACGTGTTGTCGCGGAAAGTAGGTGTAGCTCATGCCCCTATCGAAAGAAGTGACCGCCGCCATCATTGCCGAGTACGGCAAAGATGAGCACGATTCAGGTTCGACCGAGGTGCAGATCGCGCTGCTCACCCAGCGTATCAAGGATCTGACCGAGCACCTCAAGGATCATCCGCACGACCATCACACACGTCGCGGCTTGCTCATGCTGGTCGGTCAGCGTCGTCGGCTTATGCGCTATCTGCAAAAGCGTGATATTGAGTCGTATCGTGAATTGATCGCCAAACTTGGAATCAGAGGTTAGAGGTGCTACACGCATGGGGCGCGTGGCTGTGAAGAGAGAAGAAGGAATATGCCAGAAATCAAAGAAACATTCGAGCTGTTCGGAAAAACGTATTCGCTCGAGACAGGCGAGCTTGCCAAGCAAGCCGGCGGTGCCGTGGTCGTGCGTCAAGATGACACGATGGTGTTGGTGACCGCCTGCGTCGGCAAAGAGCCACGCGATGCGGATTTCTTTCCGTTGACCGTCGACTTCGAGGAGCGTATGTATGCAGCTGGAAAGATCCCCGGTGGTTTTTTGAAGCGTGAGGGTCGCGCGAGTGAGCGTGCCACGTTGACCGCCCGTATGATCGACCGTCCACTGCGCTCGGCGTTCGACAGTGGTTTTAGAAATGAAGTACAAGTAGTCGCTACCGTGCTCTCAGCCGACCAAACCGATCCACCCGATGTGATCTCCATCATGGGCGCCAGTGCCGCGCTCATGGCTGCCGGAGCACCCTTCGGTGGACCGTTGGCCGGTGTGAGGGTCGCTCGTGACGAGAGCGGCGCGTTCATCGTCAACCCGACCTATGAAGAGGCTGAGGCCTCAGATCTGGATCTGGTCATCGGCGGGAGTGTCGATGCGGTCTATATGATCGAAGCGGGGGCCCATGAGATATCAGAAGATGTGATGCTCGAGGCCTTGGCCTTCGCGCAAAAAGCCATCGGAGAGTTCTGCGCCGCACAGGAGCGCTTCCTCTCGCAGATCGAGATCACACCGCTTGAGATAGAGATGGACACCACACCGGAGTGGATCGAGGAGAAGGTCTTTGCTGCCGGTGCCGATAAGATGAACGCTGCGCTGCACAACGCCGATAAGCTCGCGCGTATGGACGATGTCGCCGCGGTCAAGGAAGAGCTGACGGCGCTCTTCAGCGACGAGGAGATCGAAGAGAACGGCAAGTACATCAAAGCTGCGCTCAAAGCGCTTGAGAAAAAGACCATGCGTGCGATGGTGCTGGGTGAGGGTGAGCGTGCCGATGGACGCAGCTCCACCGAGATCCGCCCGATCTCGGTCAAGGTCGGCTATGTGCCCCAGGTACATGGCTCGGGGCTGTTCACCCGCGGACAGACCCAGGTGCTCTCGATCGCGACGTTGGGTATGCTCAGCGAATGGCAGCGTCTCGATACGATCGATCCGATCGAGGGTAAGCGCTACATGCATCACTACAATTTCCCGCCGTTCTGTACCGGCGAGACCGGTTTCATGCGTGGTCCGAAACGCCGCGATATCGGACATGGCGCGCTTGCTGAGCGTGCACTGGCTCCCGTGCTTCCCATCGAAGATGACTTTCCCTACGCGATCCGCGTGGTAAGCGAAGTGCTGGAGAGCAACGGTTCCTCATCGATGGCATCGGTGTGCGGATCGACGCTGGCCTTGATGGATGCCGGTGTGCTGATCAGTGCTCCGGGCTACGGCATTGCGATCGGACTGATCAAAGAGCGAGACCAGCTCGCCATCTTAAGTGACATCCAAGGTCTCGAGGATTTCTTAGGCGATATGGACTTCAAGGTCGCGGGGACGCCTGCGGGCATTACCGCGTTGCAGATGGATAACAAGGCAGCAGGTCTCTCGGTCGAGATCTTGACCCAGGCATTGCGCCAGGCCAATGAGGGGCGTGCCTTCATACTATCCAAGATGCAAGAGGTCCTGCCAGAACCAAGAGCCGAGCTCTCCGAGAACGCGCCTCGTATCATCACCATCAAGATCCCAGTCGACAAGATCCGTGAGGTCATCGGTACCGGCGGAAAGGTCATCCGTGCTATTCAGGAAGAGACCGGCGCGCAGATCGACATCAATGAGGACGGTACGATCTATATCGCAAGTAAGGATACCGGCGGTGAGCAAGCAGCTCGTCGTATCAACTTGATCGTCAAAGATCCCGAGGTAGGGGAGGTCTATGACGGACGGGTCGTCTCGATTCAGTCGTTCGGTGCCTTTGTCGAGCTCTTGCCGGGCAAAGATGGTCTGCTGCATATCTCACGTGTGGCCAACGGACGCGTCGGTACGGTCGATGATGTTCTCTCGATCGGTGACGAGGTCAAGGTCGAGGTGCTCGAGATCGACTCCAACGGGAAGATCTCTCTGGATCGTCTCGACAAACCCGATGCCCCAGAAGGAAGCGGCGATGGTGGTCGTGGTCGCGATGGAGGCGACCGTCGCGGAGGCGACCGACGCAACAACGATCGCAAACCGCGCCGACGGAATTAGATACTGTTAATGAGGAATAGGGCAAGAGCTACGTCAGGGGCTTCGCGCACAAACTGATTGTCGACTGACCGTCGAGCGTTTATGTGCGCTGCAGAGTCTTCCTCCGCTCTTGTCCCATCCCTCATCACAGAAACAAAAAGCACCCTGTCGGGCGCTTTTTGTTCGTTGCTACTAATACTGGCAATTACCAGCTGCCACCGCCTCCGCCGCCGAATCCTCCACCACTGAATCCGCCACCCGAGCTTCCGCCTGACTGAGCAGGGCTCGAGGTCGCGACGGTGCTCATGGTGTTCAGCGACGAGTTCATGGTGTTCATGAAGATGATCGGTGCGAACGGCACTCCCGAATCAGAGGTGAACCACTCGGGTGGTTGCATCTCGATATCTTTGAACTTATCAGCCCAGATGCCGGTCACACCCATGACCAAAGCGAAGGGCAGCGTGTCAAAGAAGTAGGAGGGATTCTCCTCGAGTAGCATCTCAATGCGGTCCTTTTCAGCCACTTTGAGAAACTCGCGAAAACCTAACAGACGACCCATATAGTCATCGCCCAGCGGTGTGCGTCGATAGGGAGTGGATAGAGCCCAACCTCCCAAAGCGACCGCCGCAAGACCCAACAGAGTTGCCAGCGGTTTGATGAAAACCGGGGCTTCCGAGAACGCGAAAGGTGCCACTAACAGGATCGCAGCGACGATCAAAGCGAGGATACCGGCCACCACCGAGAGGAACCAGGTGGCACCGGTCGCATGGACCCGGTCGGTATAGGGCTTGAAGAACAGATAGAACAATACGCACAGGGCTCCAGCGAGAACACTGCCGGTAACGAACGCGTAGGACAGACCGAACTGATATATCCACAGAAACGGTGCGGCGATAGGCATGATCAGGAGCGCGCATAGAATCGTCAGAAGACCTGCCAGTATCACGAAACGGGTGTTGGTCTTGGCCACGATCCGGGTCTCGTCGATATCGGTGAAGAAGGCAGCGACACCTTGCTGCGCTTTCGTGATGTGCTCGTGGAAGCGGTACTCCAACTGCTTCGAAGTCACGGTGTTGCCATCGCCCAGCGCGAAGAGCTGATTGAACAGTTTCTGCTCATAGGGCTTCGAGGTGGCTGGATCAAGTGACTTGAGCCGCTTGAAGGTGTAGGTCGTGTTCGATCCGAATATCTGGCGTTTGGTGCTCTCCTCGATCGCGATGTTTCCCTTTCCCGCCCAATAGAAGAGCAGTGAGGTGATCTCGCGCGGTGAGGAGGCTCCATCCATGATAAATCCCACATCGGCCGAGGTCATACCCTCCGGAGGATAGAACTGGACGCTGGGAAAGATCGTCTCATTGCGACGCCATATGCGCCACAACCACCAGATCAGAGCGGCGATCAACGGAAAGAGCAGTAGGCCGAGCCAAGCCAGCAGGACCGTCCAATCAAAGCGTGGCGACACATCGGTGTAGTAGCCCTCCGGAAGTGTCAGTGCGACCGTGATACCTTCACGTGGAAGGAGAGGTTGCACCGTGAATCCGGTGATCGTGTTGCCATCGACCTGATAGGACAGGTATCCGACATTGGCGATCGAGCCGTACGAGCCTGCCGTGATATTGAGATCGCCCTCATCGAAGGGATGCGGCATCACGACGGTGAAGGTGACGTTGAGGATCGAAGTATCCCATTCGGTACCGATGATGTTGAAGTAGAACTCATCAAAATCGGGATTGGCATCATCGCCCACATAGAAGGTGTAGCGCAGAACGTAGCGCATGAGTGGATCGGCGAACCGGTTGGGGTCTCCGATACGCACGTTGACCTGGGTGGACTCCCATTCGGTCGTAAATGGTCCGCCCTCGACGCGAATATTGCGGACCTCGGCAGGAAAGCCTGAGGTCGAGCCGAACGGAATCGTGCGAAAGATGCCATGGCGTTGCGCAGAAAACTCGACATCGATCGTCTCGGTGACATCGTAGGAGTTGTCATCGTTGACGACGATGGTCACATCATAGTTGGATATCACATAGCCAGCAGGAGCTGCTTCAGCCGAGCGAGGTAGCGCAATGAGCGCCACCCCGCACAGCACCACAGCGACCAGCAGGCTCGCGAGAGCTCGCCGGGCCATTAGGCAAAGCTTACGGCGACAGCCTCGCGCTCGACTTCGCTTGCAACCTCGAAGAACGGGAAGCGAGTGAATCCAAAGATATTGGCAAAGATGTTGGAGGGGAACATCTCGACACGGTTGTTGAACTGCTTGACGACGCCGTTGTAGAACTTACGCGATTGTGCAATGTCGGTCTCGATGACATTGAGCTGGCGTTGCAGATCCAAGAAGTTCTGGTTCGCTTTGAGATCGGGATATGCCTCGCTGACCGCGAACAGTGAGCGCAGGGCTCCGGTGAGCATATTCTCTCCCTCGATCTTTTGCTCGGTGGTGGTCGCCGATTGGATCATCGAACGTGCTTCGGTGACCGCTTGCAGTACACCGGACTCGTGAGCCGCAAATCCCTTGACCGTCTCGACCAGGTTGGGTACCAGATCGAAGCGTTTTTTGAGATAGACATCCATGGTCGAGAACGCTTCCTCGACCGCGTTGCGCAGCTTGACGAGCATATTGTATTGACCGATCGCCCACAGTGCGAGCACCGCAAGCAGGCCCAGCAGGCCCAATAGTCCAATAAGACCTAATCCAAATTCCATAACGGACTCCTCTCTTCGTCATTGACGATTAAGCACCCTCTATTCTAGCGTACAATGGTAGGAGAATTAAAGTGAACGAACAGGAGAATGTCATGAAACGAGTCGCCATCGTCGGTGCGCAGGGCAAAATGGGACAGCAGGTGGTCGAGGCGCTCAGCACGGCAGACGATCTGGAACTGGTCGCCTGCATCGATCCTGCCTATGCAGACGAACCTTGTCAGTGTCTTGCAGGTGAGAACTGCGGTGCCTACACCGATCTAGCCGAGGCGCTCGATGCGGCAGAACCCGACGTTTTGGTCGATTTCACCCGACCTGATGTGGTCGCCGACAACCTGAGGGTGGCTCTGCCGCGCAACATAGACTGTGTGGTCGGGACTACGGGGCTTTCCGATGAGACACTGACCGAGTTGGCAGAGCTCGGTGATGAGAACACCTGCTTGTTCGTCGCGCCCAACTTCGCGGTGGGCGCCGTGCTGCTGATGAAATTTGCCAAGGATGCCTCGAAAGTGATGGAGAAAGCCGAGATCATCGAGCTGCACCATGACAAGAAACTGGACAAACCGAGCGGTACCGCTCTGCGGACCGCCCAGATGATGGAGGGTGATCCCGAGATCCATAGTGTGCGCCTGCCTGGATTGGTGGCGCACCAAGAAGTGATCTTGGGAGATGTGGGGCAGACGCTGACTCTGCGCCACGACTCGATCGATCGCACCTCGTTCATGCCGGGAGTACTGCTGGCCTGCCGAGAGGTGGGAGACAGGAGCGGTTTGATCGTGGGCCTCGAGCATTTTTTGGATCTGGAGTGACTTATGCGTGAGGTCATCTACTATCTGACACAAAGTGTCGACGGGTTCATCGCTGATGTCGATGGCAAGGTGGGATGGATGAGCGGAGCTCCCCATGAGGACTATGGTTATGAGGAGTTCTACCAGGGGATCGATACGATACTCTTCGGTTCGCATACCTATGAGCACATCATGGGTATCGAGGGCGATTTTCCCTATCCTGACCGTGAGGTGATCGTGTTTTCCGAGCGCGAACTCGAGCCGATCACGCCCAACGTGGTCATAGAACATGAAGATGCTGAGAAGGTCGTCGCACGGCTCAAGATCGCCGTCGGCGGTCCGATCTGGCTGGGTGGGGGAGCCGAACTGGCGACTTCGCTGCTCAATGCCGGTCTGGTCGACAAGCTGCGCATCTTCATCCAACCGATCCTGCTGGGAAACGGGATCGGCACGGTCGATGTGCTCGAAAGGTATAAAACGCTGGAGCTTGTGCGCACGAAAGAATGGGCAGGCGGCATTGTCGAGCTCGAATATGGCATCGTCAAACCCTGGCGCAGCGATATATAGGGATTTCTCAATCAAGGCTTTTAATGCTCCTAGTAGAAGGATGATAATTGGATCATG
>WQXV01000017.1 GCA_009781565.1 Actinomycetes bacterium | reverse complement strand
GCATGTCTCTATGCGATCGCAGCGGGCTTCTTCGTCGCATCGCTGACGGTGGGAGGCAACAACTACATCGTCCAAGAGGTCGATGACTCGATCCGCGGACGCGTGTTCACGGCGCTTGAGAGTGTGATCCGGGTCTCGCTGCTGGTATCGATGATCGTGATCGCACCTCTAAGCGACTTGATCGGTGGCGGGCTCCGTCGATTCCTGGAGTACGAAGGGGTCAATACCGTGTTAGGTATTCCGATCACCGGTTCACGCCTCACCTTGGTGCTCTCCTCCCTGATCGTGTTTTCTGCCGGACTCTATGGATTCAAGAAACTGTACTGGGAAGTGCGTGATGATGATGTCACCAAGTAGGGCGCGCGATCTAAAAATCCGTCGCAAAGCCGACGGCAGCATCTGCGATGACCTGTGTGATCTGAACGCTGGTGAGGAGTGCCTGCTGAGCGGGCATCTCTATACCGTTCGCGATGCGACCTGCACCCGCCTGATCACTGAGCTACGTGAGCTGGGAACGCTACCCTATGATCTCGAAGGGCAGACCCTCTTTTTTGCCGGTCCGACACCAGGCATCGAGGGCCAGGTGATCGGCAGCATCGGTCCGACCACAGCGGCTCGGATGGATGGCGCGACTGTTGAGCTGATGGACGCGGGTATCGTTGCAACTCTAGGCAAAGGAGCGCGTTCTGTCGAAGTTGCAGAAGCCTGTGTGCGTTGTGGCGGGGTCTACTTCGCTGCGATCGGAGGCATAGCGGCGCTCTATGCGCATCATGTAACCGACGTGCAACCAGTCGCTTATGATGAACTGGGGACCGAGGCACTCATGCGCTTGACCTTCGATGAGTTCCCGGTCTTTGTCGCGCTTGATAGCTCCGGTGTTGATTGGTATCGTAAAGCCCCTCTGGTGAGCAAGCGCAGCATAAAGGAAGCATCATGAGCCGCGGAGCATTGATAACATTCGAGGGAGGAGAGGGCGCCGGCAAATCGACACAGATCGAGACGCTCAAGACCTTGCTCGAATC
Source organism: Actinomycetes bacterium (assembly GCA_009781565.1). GTDB lineage: Bacteria > Actinomycetota > Coriobacteriia > WRKU01 > WRKU01 > WRDL01. Next base: position 10,293 of record WQXV01000017.1, on the reverse strand, counting down.
GTGGGGCCATGAGGTGATGGTCGTACGGGAACCGGGTGGTACCGCGCTGGGTGAGCAGATCCGCACGATACTGCTCTCCCACGAATATGAGAAGATGAGCCCGCAAGCTGAGCTGCTCCTCTATGAAGCGGCGCGCGCCCAGATCGTCTCAGAGGTGATCGAGCCAGCGCTGGAGGAAGGTATCATCGTGCTCTGTGACCGCTTCTATGACTCAACGAGCGCTTATCAGGGGTATGGACGAGCCCTTGGCACATCATTGATCGATGAACTGAACCGATTCGCATCGGGTGGATTGACCCCTGATGCCACTCTCATCATCGACCTACCGGTCGAGATCGGCCTCGACCGTGCAGGGCGGAAGGGCTCACTCGACCGTCTTGAAACTGCAGGTCAGGACTTCCACGAGGCGGTGCGCGCTGGATTTCTCCATATTGCTGCACAAGATCCCGATCGCGTGCATCTGATCGATGGTACCCGTCCGCTCGACGAGGTGGCTGCCGATGTCGAACGAATCGTAACAGAGGCGCTCGCGCGTGTTTGATTCACTGATCGGACAAGACGAGGTCATCGCAACTTTGAGCAACCAGCTTGAGCGCGAAAGCCTCGCCCATGCCTATCTTTTCGTCGGTCCTGCAGGTCTGGGCAAGACCGATACCGCTCGTGATCTGGCAAAAGCTCTGATGTGCGAGAACGGGGGCTGCGGTACCTGTGATGTGTGCCGCCGGATCGCCAAAGAGGTCCATCCCGATGTCGTGGCCATCGGCCCGATCGGTACACAGGGTTATTTGATAGACCAGATCCGCGATATCATCCATCAGGTCTCACGCGCACCGGTCGAAGCTGATCACAAGGTGTTCATCATGGGTGGAGCCGACCAATTCAATGAATCATCGGCCAACGCATTTCTCAAAACGCTGGAAGAGCCACCGGATAATGTGACCTTCATACTGTTGGCACACTCGCTCGGGACCATCATCCCCACGATTAGATCGCGCTGTCAGATCGTTCGGTTCAACACCTTACCGGAGTCGGTCATGATCGATCTGCTTACCACACGTACTGGTTGCAGCGAGAATGACGCACGCAGTGCATTGGCTGCCTGCGGTAATGTGTTGCGCGAAGCGCAGGATCACATCACCTCCCGGGCACGGCAGGATGCACGCAGTGAAGTACTGTTCGTATACCAAAACCTTGCGTTCATGGATGATGCCGAGGTCATCGACAGTGCGGCACGCATCATCAACAAGGCGACCGGGCTGCTCGATGAGCTGCGAAAGACCCAAGAGGCCGAAGCACTCATGCAGGCTGATTTTCTTTCGAGACGAGCACTGTCCGAACTCGCGAAGAATCAAAAACGCCAGCTCAGTGCCTATCAACACCGAGGAATGCGTGAAGTCTTCTCGGTCTTTTCCAGCGCTTTGCGTGATGTGGTTTGTATGTCTGTTGGGGCCGATGACCTTGCCAGAAACCCTGATGTCGCTCAAGATAGTAAACTGATCGGTGAGCGGCTCGATCCAGCCCAAGTCCAAATATGTCTGGCGGCGGTGGATCGAGCGTTGATGCGCACCGAAGCACATGTTGATCCGCAGCTGGCCCTCGAGGCCATGCTGTTCGATATTCGAGAGGTGTTCACATGCCACAAGTAGTGGGAGTAGGACTGAGATATCTCAAAACGCTCTGGTTCGATCCCGGTGAACTCGAGCCGGCCGAAGGTGATGTCGTGATCGTCAAGACCGAACGCGGCGAGGAGATGGGGGTCGTGCGCGAGGAGCGTTGCGAGATCGAGCAAGGTCAGCTCACCAGCGAACTCACCGAACTGGTCCGCATAGCGACCCAAGATGATCTTGAGTACGCGCTTGAGTTGGGCGAGAAGGAAAAAGAAGCGATGGGTCCCTTCCGTGACCTCGTCGAAAAGAACGAACTTGATATGAAACCGATCGATGTCGAGTACCTGTTCGGCGGAGACAAGATCGTGTTCTATTTCACCAGCGAACAGCGCGTCGATTTCCGCCAGTTGGTCAAGGATCTGGCGAATCATTTCCATTCACGTATCGATATGCGTCAGATGGGCTCGCGCGACCAAGCTCGCATGATAGGAGGCTTGGGTCGTTGCGGTGACGAGTTGTGCTGCGCTCGATTCTCCGGTGAGTTCGAGCCGGTCTCGATCCGTATGGCGAAAGCGCAAGGTCTGCCACCCAATCCGACGAAGATCTCGGGAGCGTGTGGACGGCTGATGTGCTGTCTGCGTTTCGAGGTCGCCGCCTATGAGGATTTCAACAAGCGTGCTCCGAAGAAGGGCGCGACGATCGAGACTCCGCGCGGTAATGCAGAGGTAGCCGAGCTGGATGCGCTACGCGAGATCGTCAAGCTGCGTTTTCCCGCTGAAGATGACCGCAAGCCCGAGACGCTCGATGTTGCATTGGGCATGATGAGCTGCAAGATGGGTGAGAAGTGCAAAGGACATGGCGCCGAGGGTACGTGCTGCGTAGGCGAGACCGCCGGAAATGAGTACCCGCGTCCATGTAAGATCAGCGAAGAAGCATTTGCCGAGCTTGAGCAATCCTCGGCTGTCGATGATCTACTGGAGCCATTGCCGATCATCTACAAGGATGCTTCGGCAAAAGGAGCGAAAGCCTCACGCGGATCGAAACAGACGGACAGTCCCAAGAACCCAACCCGCAAAGAACGCAAGGGCGGATCGAGGCGACGGGGCTCACAGCGACAAAAGCAAAAGGGCGACCAGACTGATAACACCCCGAAGCCATCCAACGATCAGGCAGCGCGCGGAAAAGGACAGAGCAGAAAGCGTCGTCGCGGTAAGGACAAGACCGCCAACACACGCAAAGAAGCGGTCGCCTCAAAGGCGAACAAGGGGACAGAGATCAACGTACCGGAAGCCAAACGCGTACCACGGCGTCGGCGTACTTCGTAATAGGTCTCGACCTACCTGGTCATCACGATGTCGTAGCAGCGACGAGGGATCCGGAGAATACGGCAGTGGGAGAAGAGCGCAAAGACGGTGGATGTCCACAGCTTGCTGTGGGGATCGAACGGGAAGGGCTGCGTGTCACCAGGGAAGGTCAACTCTCTACCCGTGCCCATCCAGCTGTCTACGGCGACAAGTTGGGAAATCCGTCGATCACCGTCGACTATGCCGAGCAACAGATCGAGGTCATCACGACACCTGCCAAAGGGGTCACGGCGGTCTACGATCAGATCCTCTCACTTTCACGCATCGTGCAGTTGCAATGTCGCGCAGATGATGAGCTGTTCTGGCCCTCATCGATCCCACCGCGGTTCATCAGCGATGATGAGATCGAGATCGCTCGCTACGACGATACAGAGGAAGGCAGACGAGCGCGCCTCTACCGTGAGGAGTTAGCAGAGCGCTATGGCAAGCTCAAGCAGCTCTTTTGTGGAGTGCACTACAACGTCTCGTGTACGAAAGGCGATGACGAGCGCTACCTGACGATCGTACGCAACTTCATCCGCTATGGGTGGTTCTTGATCTATCTATGGGGGCCGCCCCCGACCCGACACGTTCGTACAGCATCTCAATGCGCCAGGGCGAGGGAGGCTATCATAACCTGACAGAGCTCTATCCCGACTACTCGAGCGTCGAGGCATATTGTGCGAGCATCGCTCAATTCATCGAAGAGGGGGCGTTGCGTGAGCCCAAAGAGTACTATGCCCCGATCCGCATCAAACCAGTCGATCCTGAGCACTCCTTGGAGTCGCTGCAAGAGTATGGGATCCGTTATCTTGAGATCCGGGTGCTCGATGTCGACCCGTTCGATGAGGCAGGAATATCGAAAGAGGTGCTCATCTTTCTCGAACGGTTCGTCGACTTTCTCGCAACAGAGCCCTGTGAGGAATTTGATGAGCGGACCCAACAAGATGGTGATTACAACCGACGAGTAGTCGCAGATCACGGCCTCGACCCTGATCTGATGCTTCATATCAATGGCAAGGAGGTCGCCCTGCGCGATCAAGTTGCCTGGATGTGCGAGAAGCTGGGGTTGAATGGTGAGGTGATCCCTCTGGCCAAGCGTATTCACCAGCAGATCGATCGGCTCGGTTTCGAGCCGATGATGATCGATCTTGCCAAGAAACAACAAGAGCGTGCCTACCAAGCACGCTGGATACTGCCTGGTTATGAGAATTGGGAGCTTTCGACCCAGATCCTGATCAAAGAGGCGATCAAGCGCGGGTTGGTCGTCGAGCCACTCGATGCGCACGATAATCTGATCCGCATCACACGAAAAGGGCAGGATGCTCCTGATCGCGTCGAGTATGTCATGCAGGCGACGCGCACCGGCGCCGACAGCTATATCTCGCCGTTGTTGATGAATAATAAGACGGTCTCGAAACGCATACTTGATGAAGCCGGTATCATCACACCGCGGGGCGTTGAATTCTCCTTGGCAGATAGTGAGAAGACCCTTTCTGATTGGATCGATGTGCCAGCGGTCATCAAGCCCAAGTCGACCAATTTCGGGGTCGGAGTCACCATGTTCGCACAAGGCGCACCACTTGAGGCGCTCAGGACTGCTGCTCGCGATGCCTTCGAACATGACGAGTCGATCTTGATCGAGACCTATATTGCAGGCATCGAGTATCGTTTTCTCGTCATAGACGGGGTGGTCGAAGCGGTACTCAACCGCAAACCTGCCAATGTCATCGGCGATGGCACCTCAAGTATCGAGGAGCTCGTCGCTCTCAAGAACACTCATCCGTATCGCAGTAGTGGGTATCGCACACCGCTTAACACCATCATCATCGATGATGCGGTACGCGAATTCATCGCGCGCGCCGGCTACACACCTCTCAGCGTTCCTGAAGCTGGTCAGACGGTGTTTCTGCGCCCGAACTCCAATATCAGTACCGGAGGAGACAGTATCGATGTCACCGACCAGACCGATCCGTACTTCAAAGAGATTGCGACCCGCGCAGCCGAGGCTTTTGATGCGACATTTTGCGGGGTCGATCTGATCATCGAGGATCTGACCGATCCGGCCTCACCCTATGCGGTCATCGAGGTCAACTGGAATCCCGCCATACACGTGCATCATTTTCCCGAAAAGGGTATCGAGCGCGATATCGCCAGCAAAGTGCTTGCCGCTATCGGGCTCATTTAGCAGAAACACAAACGTAGGTGAACGGAGTGAATTTTCCTTACCTACGTCACACCGCTCCGGTGAGCCTGTAGTCTCACCTACGCTTACGGACTGAGCTAACTTGCTTCGCAAGTGGATCTCAGCCCTAGTTCCTCTGCGGTGACGGAGAAATTACTCCGCTAACCTACGTTAACAAATGTCAGCTTATATAAGTCCCTTGGCGCGGATCTTTGCGAGCGCCTCCTCGTCAGCGATCAGGGTGACATCGGGATGGATCTGAAGGATCGATGCGGGGACCTTCGGGGTGATCGGGCCGAAGAACGCGTCATGGAGTATTTCAGTCTTCGTCGGACCTGAGGCGATCAGTACGATGCGATCTGCATTGAAGATGCTTCCGATCCCCATGGTCAACGCCGAGGTCGGCATCTCCTCAGGAGTGGCGAAGTATTGAGAGTTGACCTCTATGGTAGACGGTGTCAGATCGACGGCATGGGTGCCTTTGGGGAATTCCTCGTCGGGCTCGTTGAATGCGATATGCCCGTTGACACCGATACCCAGCAGCTGTAGATCGATACCACCATACTGTTTGATACGCTCATCGTAGTCGCGGCATTCTGTCTCAAGGTCAGTTGCGGTACCATCCGGCACATGGCAATGCTCGTCGCGGAGGTTGACGTGATCGAAGAGGGCATCATGCATGTAATAGTTATAGCTCTGGTCATGATCGGCGTTCAATCCCACATACTCGTCGAGGTTGAAGGTCGAGATGTTCGAGAAATCAAGCTCGCCAGCCTCGTGCTTTGCGATCAGCTCCTTATAGAGCTCACGTGGTGTCTCGCCGGTCGCAAGCCCCAAGACGCTGTCTGGCTTCGAGCTGATCTGGTCGGCAAAGATATCAGCGGCAAATCGTGCCATCTCTTCTTTGGTCTGTGCGGGGATGATGTTCATGATCAAATATCCTCTCTTACGTTGTCTGGATGTAACTCTTCTGATAATTGTTCTATTTCATCCTCATCAGAGCGCAATACCTGACCGACCTGGAAGGCGGCGAGGTCTCTGACTTGGCGCATTTTCTCCAGCGCTTTTATTATGACAAAAAGGAGGAGCGCCAACACGAAAAAGTTGATGATGGCAGTCAGTATCGCGCCGACCCGAAAAGGCACCTCTCCGGCCATGACTGTCCAGGTCGAGAAATCCACGCCACCAGTCACCAGCCCGATCAGCGGCATGAACAGCTCGGCGACCAAGGAGTTGATGATACCGGTGAACGCCCCACCGATGATCACACCGACCGCGACATCGATGATGTTGCCGCGCGAGATGAACTCCTTGAACTCATCGTACAAACCAGAAAAATACTCTCTCATCTTTGACCTTTCATGTCATGTGCTCTCGGTAACAACCATCACCGCTTTTATGCGATTGCCAAGATCTTTCGATTGACCAGTCGCTCATATTCGGACAGGACCGACCCTGCCGTATGCGGAAGCGTATAGTTGGCGATCGTGCTTTTTGCACCGCGTGTGAGCTTGTGGCGCAAAGCATCATCACTGGCAAGCATCATCATGTAGTAGCCAAGGGCACCGGGCGCTACCTGGTCTGCGAGCAGTCCGTTGAAGTTGTGGCTGACCGTTTCTCTGATACCCGGCGAGTCGATGGCGATGACCGGTAGCTGAGCTGCCATGGCCTCCAGGACCACCAGCGGGTGCACCTCGCTGACCGATCCGGTCACGAAGATGTCTGAGAGCTGTTCATAGGTGGGAAGCATCTCATAGGGCTGCATGCCGGTGCAGATGACGTCATCTTTCAGGTCATGTGCTGCTACGAGTTCTCGAAGTTGGTCAAGATCAGGACCTCCACCGATCAGGAGGAGCTGGGTATCGGGCAGCTGCTCGTGTGCAGCTCGAAACTCGTCGAAGAGATAGAGCACGTTCTTCTCGGGAGCGATCCTGCCGCTATAGCAGAACACCGTCGCGTCCTTGCGAAGTCCGACTTCACCGCGCGTCAGGGTGGATGCGGGGGAGGCGAACATTTCGATATCGATCCCGTTCGAGATCACGTTCCCATAGCGATAATCAACGAATTCGGAGAGCCAATCGCAGATCGATGCGCTGGGTGTTATGACCATATCGCATTGATTGAGGAATAGCGAGAGCGTTCTGGAGAGCAGACCATGACGAAGGGTCGGCGGTACGTAGGCTGCGTAGGCATCGCTGTAGAGATCGTAGCGGGTGTGATTGGTGAAAACGAGCGGAAGATCATAGCGTTGGGCGAAGGGCAGGAGTAGATAACCACTCTGGAAGGGATGATGGGTGTGCACAATATCAAGGGTGGGGATCAATGATCGGGCTTCCGATCCGAACTGCGGGGAGAGATTCCATCCGGTCTCGCCCCACTCGAAACCACGTGTGCGGATGACATTGGGCTCGTCATCTTCGTAGTCATGGTTGCCAAAGGTGAAGAGATAGACCTCGTGGCCTTGATCTTCGTAGTAACGTTTATAGAGCCGGATATGATTGGTCACACCGCTTACGTGAGGCATATACATATCGCAGAACAGTCCGATTCTCATAGTCGCAGTCTACTATGAGGTGGTGGCACAGATCGGACGAGAAGCCATTTTCTCAAAAAAAGCATGTCTATGATCATCTAGAACAAGGGAGAGGCTTTCTCGAAAAAGATACCCGCCAAGTGGCGGGTATCTCAATACTCAAAATGTCTTGTGGGCTCTAGCGCAGATCTCTTTTCTTGGTGTTGACGACATAAGCAGCCAAGTTCGCAAGTGCGAGGGATACCAAACCGAGGCTTGATGCAAGCGCGCTTGCATCACCGGTCGGTGGTACTGGTTTGGGATCTGGTTTAGGATCTGGTCCTGGTCCAGGGAGCTTGTCGACAACGACTTCAGCACTTCCCGAGACATCGGGATCATAAACGGAGGTCGCGGTGACCACAAGATCGGTCGCGGTCTCGTCAATGGCCACATGTAGCAGACCACTGGCATCGATGTAGGTATTGGGATTGGTGCTTCCCGTTACACTCCAGGTGACGTCTTGGCTTACGCCACCACAGGGGCAGACCACGTCAGCTGAGAACTGCTGGCTCGCGCCCTGTTGGACATGAACGACCGCTGGGGTCACGGTCACATAGAGGACCTTGTGGACGAAATCAGGTGCGCCCTCACCAGCAACCCAAACGATGGAAGTGCCATCGGTATAGGTGAAGAAACCCTCTTTATACACGTCGCAGGTGGGAGGATCCATATAGTCTGACAGAGGCACATTGACACCCTCGATCCAGATGGAATCAACATTGCCCAAAACGGTGATCTTACCACCGGACTCGACGTGCGCTCCACCAGCGATATTGTTCGCCTCGATGATACTGTCATCAGAAGCCCACGCTCCACCAGCGATATTGGAAGCGGTGGTAAAGACTGATTCGTCGGTAACCACAACACCCTTTCCAGTTGCTGACATGACAGCGATATTGACATTGCCACCGTAGAACCGTAGCGCACTATCAAATCCAACGCTGATTGCATCACCGGACATTGCGGTTATGTTGAGATTGTATCCATTCAAATCGACCTCGATATCCTCACCAGCGTTATAGATCAGATTATTCGTTGTTGAGATGGTCGATGTGAATTGAATGACGTCACCCGTCACCGCAGTGTTGAGCGCGGCAGTGAACGTAGCCCAATTATTGACCGGTAGTGTAGCGGCAGACGCAAGTGCAGGGACAACTCCCAATACCAGCAGCGCTGCAACCAACACAAATAGAAACTTACTTGTCCTCGTACTCATGAAAAAACACCCTTCCTCTCGCCCATAAAACCTTCCATTGGCAATATACCAGTGTAAAAATCGCCAGTGGGTCATTGTACCATCAAAAATGAAGGGTAGCGTCAACACGCGCTTGAGGCTTGCCTGATAAAATAGGGAGGTCATATTCGGAAAAAGGAGCAAATGTGTCACTTTCAATAGGAATCGTCGGAATGCCCAACTCGGGAAAATCGACGCTCTTCACCGCATTGACCCGCGCCAAGACGGAAACAAGCAACTATCCCTATGCTACGGTCGATTCCCATTCGGGGATCGTCTCAGTTCCTGACGGGCGTCTTGAGGGATTGGCACAGATCGTCAATCCCAAAAAGGTCGTGCCAGCCACTGTCGAGTTCATCGATATCGCCGGCCTTGCCCGAGGTGCCAACGAGGGCACCGGTCTGGGTAACAAGTTCCTGGCCACGATCCGAGAGACCGATGCACTGATAGAGGTCGTGCGCTATTTCGAGGACGAGAATGTCGTACATGTCGATGGAAGCATCGATCCGGCTCGCGATATGGAGACCCTCCGACTTGAATTGGTGTTTGCTGATATGGACACGGTCGAGCGTGCCATCGAGAGGCTTGCCCGTGAAGCGAAAAAGGACAAGACACTCGAGCCCAAGCTGGAGGTGGTCAAACGTCTGGCCCAGCATCTCGAAGAAGGTCAGCGTGCCTCGACCATGGAGATGACCGATGAGGAGCGCGACCTGATCTACGATCTGCATCTACTCACCGCGAAACCGATGCTCTATGTCGCCAACATCGGTGAGGATCAGGACGTGGATGGTCTATCAGAGATCGATGGGATTGCCCCCATACCCATCTATGCCAAAGTCGAATGTGATCTGGCTGAGCTTGAACGCGATGAAGCTGCTGAATACCTCGAGGAGCTTGGTCTCGACAAGCCCAGCCTCGACAAGCTTATACTGCAAGCCTATCATCTGCTGGGGTTGCAGAGTTACTTTACCGCCGGTGAGATGGAGGTCAAGGCTTGGACCATTCCGGTCGGTGCGAAAGCTCCACAAGCTGCCGGTGTCATCCATTCCGACTTCGAACGTGGCTTCATCAAAGCTGAAGTGGTCGAATACGATGATTTTGTCGAACTGGGTGGAGAAAAGGGAGCACGCGAAGTGGGTAAGCTGCGTCTCGAGGGTAAGGATTATATCGTCAAAGATGGTGACGTCGTCCACTTCCGATTCAATGTCTGATCCTGGTGCTCGCACCAATCGAATGGTGTGCTAACCTAAAGAGAGAAACGCTGAGAAAGAGGTAATGATGCCACGTCCTGACTATGATTTTTCTACCCCTGAAGCGATCGATGCGATCGTTGAGGAACAGATAGCAGATCT
>WQXV01000016.1 GCA_009781565.1 Actinomycetes bacterium | reverse complement strand
CGATCTGGGCGCAGGCTCCCGCTTTTTGATCGATGAGTCGAATATCGGTGAATTCGTCGATCGGCGGATGATGATCGATCAAGACGGTCGTCTCCGCGCGCTCGAAGAGCGGAAGTGCAGCACTCAGGCGTTTCAATAGGGGGGTATCGAGCAAGATGAAGACATCGATCTTGTCGCTCTCCGCGATCTCATCAGGTCTTTTCAGCTCATCGAAGTCAGCAAGCCACGAGTAGAAGGCGGGTCCCTCCTTATTATCAGCCAGCACTGCGGTAGCGTCTAAACCCGCAAGGCGCAGTGAGCGCATCAAACCGAGCGAGGAACCGATCGCATCCCCATCGGGACGCACATGAGCAGAGATCACGATCCTTTGATCGGGCATCAAGCTTTTCAGGAAATCAATCATGAGCGCCTCTTTGCCCCCTACGCTCTGTCTACTCTGGAACGTGCTCGGAGAGGATGGCGCGGTCGATCCGCTCGCCCTCATCGATCGAAGGATCGATTGAGAAACGTAGTTTGGGGGCATCACGCCAATCGAGAGCCTTGGCTACCAGAGAACGGATACGTCCCTTGGCGCTGCGCAGGCCAGCAAGTGCCTCGTCATAGCGATCCTTCTCGGTACTGACATACACATCGGCGATGGTGCGATCCTTGTTAAGGTCGACCCCGGTTATGGTGACAAACTCCACTCGTGGGTCATTGATCTCCTTGACCAGGATGATAGCAAGGATCTCGCGAAGCTGCTCATCGCTTTTGCGTATATCGGTCTTGGGATGGCTTTGATGGGTATTTCTGGTCATGGTGCACCTTTCTATTCTGTTCTTGCGACTTCGATCACGCGGAATCCCTCGATGATGTCGCCCTCTTTGAGGTCTTGGTATCCATCGATCCCGACTCCGCATTCATAACCGGCTCTGACACTCTTCACATCATCCTTGAATCGACGGAGCGATCCGATCTTTCCTTCAAAGATGACCGTTCCGTCGCGAACGATACGGACCTCATCATCACGATGGATCTCACCATCGGTAACGAAGCTACCGGCGATGACGCCCATCTTCGGTACCTTGAACAGCTCACGTACCTCGATGTGGGCGGTATCCTCCTCGATGAACTCGGGAGCGAGCATGCCGACACGTGCAGCATTGATATCCTCGATCGCCTGATAGATGACGCGATACATACGCATATCGACGCTCTCGCTATCAGCAAGCGACTTTGCGGCAGGATTCGGTCTGACATTGAATCCGATGATGACGGCATTGGAGGCGGTCGCGAGTTGCACATCGTTTTCGGTGATGCCACCGACCGCGCTATGGATGATATTGATGCGTACCTCGCTCTGGTCCATCTTCTCAAGTGCGTCACGCAACGCCTCGATCGAGCCCATCACATCAGCCTTGACGATCAGGTTGAGGTCCTTGATCTCACCGGCTTCGATCTGATCGAAGAGGTTGTCAAGCGATATATAGCGGCGGGTCGCCTCGCGGGCACGGATGCGTGCCTTCATGGAGCGTTCATCAGCCAGTTGACGAGCCGCACGCTCATCGGTAAAGACCTTGAAATCATCACCGGCACTGGGTACTGATGAGAGTCCCAAGATCTCAACGGGATCGGACGGCCCAGCGCTTTCGACGGTGTTACCCATCGGGTCGATCAATGCACGGACACGGCCATGTGCCGTACCTGCCACCAGCGTGTCACCACTGCGCAACATACCGCGACGGACGAGCACCGTTGCGACCGGACCGCGTCCTTTGTCAAGATGCGACTCGATGACCGAACCATAGGCTTCGGCATGGGGGTTACCCTTGAGTTCGAGCACGTCGGCTTGCAACAGCAACATCTCCAGCAGGTCATCGATCCCGGTGCGTTTCTTGGCTGAGATGTTGACGAAGATATCGGTACCTCCCCATTCCTCGGGTACCAGTCCATACTCGGTCAGCATCTGACGCACGGTATCGGGTTGCGCATTGTCTTTATCGATCTTGTTGACCGCGACCACGATGGGTACCTCAGCAGCCTTCGCGTGGCTGATCGCTTCGACGGTCTGCGGCATGACACCGTCATCGGCAGCAACGACCAGGATGACGATATCAGTGATATTGGCGCCACGGGCACGCATGGCGGTGAACGCCTCGTGACCGGGGGTGTCGATGAAGGTGATCTTACGCCCGTTCTTCTCAACGACGCTCGCTCCGATGTGCTGGGTGATCCCACCAGCTTCGGTCATGGCGACTCCGGTCTCACGGATCGCGTCAAGGAGCGAGGTCTTACCATGGTCGACGTGGCCCATGACGGTCACCACCGGCGAGCGGTCGACGAGGTCTTCCTCATTGTCCTCGTAGGTGAACGCCATCTCATCCTCGAGCTTTGTGATGACGATCTCGCGTTCAAGGTCGACGGCGATCAGCTCGATGGTCTCATTGTCGATCGGTTGGTTGACGGTCAAGGCACTTCCCAGCATGAACAGGCGCTTGATGATGTCGTTCGTGCTGACCCCCAAAAGCTCGGCGAACTGGCCGACCGTGGCTGACTCGGGCACTTCGAGGATCTCGCCGCCATGGGGAAGCTCGATATCGGTGATCGTGCGCTCTTCCTCTTCTTCGACCAGACCCTTCTTCCCGCGTTTGGCTTTCTTAGACCTCTTTGGCGTCGGTGCGTCCTGTCGACGCTCATCCTTGGCCTTGTCGCGATCGGTATCAGTTGCGGGTTTATCCTTTTCGAGTTTCTCGGCCTCTTGGGCCATCTGGCGGTAACGCTCCTCCTCTGCGCGTTTGGCCTTTGCGATACGCGCTGCTTCGCGTTCAGCCTGACGCGCTGCCTTCTTGGCTTTCGCTTCAGCTTCCAGACGCGCTTTCTCTGCTTCGATGTTATCGGCCAGTGAGAGGCGTTTCGGTTTCTCCTCTTCAAGTTCCTCCACTTCAGCTTCCGTGGCCTCTTCAACTACCTCAGCAACCTCATCGGTCGGAGCTGAGGGGACTTCAAGGCCTACTTCGTCCTCTGCGACGCGTTCGGCGGCCTCAGCCTCAAGTCGGGCACGCTCTTCTTCACGCTTTTTGCGCTCCTCTTCGCGGCGTGCACGTTCAGCCTCTTCGGCTGCTTTGCGCTGTTCGGCTTCCTCTTTGCGCTTCGCGTCCTCTTCAGCCTGACGCGCTTCCTCAACGGCAGCAGCCGCTTCCTCTTCAGCCTGGATCTGCGCTTGGCGCTCGGCGATCTGAGGAGCGAGCTGTACGCGTATGATCTCGACATAGGCGTCGACCAAAGAGGTGGCATGACTTTTTGCCGGGATACCCATGGTACCCAGATGGTCCATCAGCTCCTTGCTCGTCATACCGAACTCTTTAGCGAGCTCGTGTACTTTTACTCCGGCCATAATCTATCGATCACCTCACTCCGCATCTTGAGCAAGCTGTGCTGCATGCTTCTTCTCGTGGATGCCACAGTACTGTGATCCGGGGCGAGCGTGGTTGCGACAGCGATGGCCGTCTGCAACCTCGGCGATACACTGGGTATCGATCTCTTCAAGATCCTCCATAGCACCGGTCTCGGGAATGAGGCCGGCCGCACTGGCCATCTCCGAGGATTTGATATCAATGCGCCATCCGGTCAGCTGAGCTGCCAGACGTGCGTTCTGTCCTTCTTTCCCGATCGCGAGTGAGAGTTGGTTGGGCGCGACGATGACGTTGGCGGTACGTGTCTCCTCGTCGATGATCACGCGCAGTACCTGTGCCGGTGACAGTGCCGAGCTGACGAAGTCAGCAGGATTCTCACTGAACGGGATGATGTCGATGCGCTCACCACGAAGCTCATGGACCACATTGCGTACGCGTGATCCCGCCGGGCCAACACAGGCTCCGACGGGGTCGAGATTATCCTGACGTGAAGAGACCGCGACTTTCGAGCGAGCTCCGGCTTCGCGTGCAATACTCTTGATCTCGACGATACCATCATCGACCTCGGGTACTTCGACCTCGAAAAGGCGCTTGACCAGGCCCGGATGCTTGCGTGAAACGATTACCGAGGACTCTCCTGCCCGTCGGGTCTGACGCACCTCGGTGATATAGACTTTGAGACGATCGTTGTGGTGGTAGCGTTCCGTGATCGGGCGCTCCTTCTCAGGAAGTTCAGCCTCGACCTCGTCTGAAAGCTTGATAATGGTGAAGTTATTGCGCGAGTGCTGCACCGGTCCAGAGACCATATCGCCGACCCGGTCGATGTACTCATCGAAGATCTTCTCACGCTTAGCTTCACGTATCATCGAGTTGATGACCGCTTTTGCCTGGTGCGCTGCAAGACGGCTCACATCGGGAGGAGTGACATCGCGCTCCTCATATTCAGGCTCCTCGTCCTCCTCGGCGCCTATCCAGTCAAAATCCGGATCAGGTATCAGCTCGTAGACATAAATGGCGCCGGATTCGCGATCGATCGTAACGCGACAATCGTTTTCCAGGCGCAAGGTACGCTCGTAGGCACCCGCCAAGGATTGCTCAAGACGGTCGAGCAGTTCGTATTCATCGATCCCACGTTCGTCGGCGATCTCTTTGAGCGCCATCATCAAGGTCATCTCGGCCACGTCAACTCCTCACTCTCGCTACTGATTAAAAGAAGCGGGCACAGCCCACTTCTCCAAAAAGTGTTCAATTGTCTTGCTCAGCCTTGCAAACTTACTAGCGAACAGTATAGCGCAAACGTAACGGAGCGTCAAAAGCCGATTGACACCGAACATATGTTCGTCTAGTGTTGACTATGATCTCAGATACTGTTTTCGGTGCGTGACAACGCGCAGGCGTGTGAGGAGGAATACGTGGATCTACAATCCAAGCTGGAGGTGTTGACCTCAGCGGCAAAATACGATGTCGCGTGCACTTCCAGCGGTGTCGATCGTGCTGCAAAGGACGGATCGCTCGGCGATGCCCAGTCGTGTGGGATCTGCCACAGTTTTTCAGCTGACGGACGCTGTATCGCGCTTCTCAAGGTCTTGATGACCAACGAATGCATCTATGACTGTCAATACTGCGTCAATCGCGCCAGTAATGAAACAACACGGACAACATTCACGCCTCAGGAGCTTGCGGAGCTTACCATCGAGTTCTATCGTCGAAACTTCATCGAAGGTCTCTTCCTCAGTTCAGGTGTGATCAAGAGTCCTGATTACGCTATGGAGCGGATGTGTCAGGCTATCTCGATACTGCGTGACGAGTATCGTTTTCGTGGCTATATCCACGCCAAGGCGATCCCCGGTGCCTCGACTGAGTCGATCGATCGTTTGGGTCTGCTCGCCGATCGCATCAGCGTCAATATCGAGCTACCCTCACAAGAAGGACTCAAGAAGCTTGCACCCGACAAACACAAGACGTCGATCCTGGGTCCCATGTCACACATCCGTGATGGTATCAGCCAGAACAAGAGTGACCTCGTGAGGTATCGCCGTGCCCCCAAGTTCGCGCCGGCCGGTCAAAGCACCCAGATGATCATCGGTGCGACCCCGGATTCGGACTTTCAGATCCTGCGCCTGACCAGCTCTCTCTACCAGACCTACCAGCTCAAGCGCGTCTTCTTTTCCGCGTACGTCCCGGTCAGTGACAGCGCACTTCTGCCCCAGACCAATGCGGTGCCCTTTCTACGTGAGCATCGTCTCTACCAGGCTGATTGGTTGTTGCGTTTCTACCAGTTCGATGTGGACGAGATCATCAATGAGGAAGAACCGTTCCTCGATCCGTACCTCGATCCCAAGTGTAACTGGGCGATGAATCATCTTGATCAGTTCCCTCTCGAGGTCAACAAAGCTGAATACGAGATGCTTTTGCGTGTGCCGGGGATAGGGGTCGAAGGCGCTAAGAGAATAGTGCGGGCTCGCAGGACTCAAAAATTGGGATTTGATCATCTCAAGAAGCTACGTATCGTTTTGAAGCGTGCTCAATACTTCATCACCTGCTCGGGGTCCTTCGAGGCTGATACCCCCTTTGCGCGGGCTAACATATACGAGAAGCTCACGACGAACGCGAACAAGCAGCGTGGGTTTCGGGAGGTCATGCAAGCGCAGAACGCCTCGCAGCAGCTCACACTTTTTGACAGCAGCATCTATCTTCCTTCCCGCGAGGATGTACAAAAGAGCCTGACGGGTCAGCTGTGATGGTCGTATACTTCTACGATGGGAGCCTTGAAGGTTTCTTCAGTGCGATCTTTGATGCCTACACCTGCAAGGACAAGCCTGACATCATCACGGTCAGTGAGAACTTCCAGTCAATGATCGACCAGGTCAGCCATTATGTCGAGACCGAACAGCACAAATACGAGCGGGTCTATGCCGGCATCATCGATCATATCGGACGCGGCGGCTATCAGACAGTAAAAACGGTGTTTCTCTCCCCCTCCCCACAGCGAGAGACGATACTGTACCACTATCTGGAATACGGATTCAAAGTCGGCAGCAAGGTGCATGTCGATATCGCCCATGAGCTGGTCAATCCGGTCATGCGACTCAAGCGTGAGACCGGTATGGAGGCGCATCGGATCCGCATGTTCGCACGGTTCTCTCGGATGGATAACGGAGTATACTTTGCCAAGATCAACCCGAAGTGCAACGTGCTGCCTCTTGTCATGGATCATTTCTCACGTCGGTTCAACATTCAACCGTTCGCTATCTATGACGAGGTCCACCATCTCTTGGGGCTCTATGACATGAAGGGTTGGCATCTCCGCTATGTAGAGGATGATTTCGAACCCCCTGATTGCGACGTGGATGATGTGCACTATCAAAAGCTCTGGAAGGCGTTCTATGATGCTGTCTCGATCGAAGAGCGCGTCAACCACCCATTGAGACGCAATTTCATGCCGATGCGATTCTGGTCGAATCTGACGGAGATGACCTATATCGATGCTGCAGACACCATCGGTGCGGATGCTGACATCAGCGAACGCAGCAAATCAGGAAGTGAGTCGACTCCCCTACCCGGACAAGCGTATACCCGAGCGTTGCCGCTCGAGGTGTGAGCTTACGAGTCTGCGATCCCATCGACGAATCCCAGCTGATAGTGAGTTGCATCGCAGAAGGGTTTATTGCGCGACCCACCGCAGCGACAGATCATCTGACGGTTGCGTGCTTCATAGGCGTTTCCTGCCTCATCGACGACGGGAATACCACCGCGTACGAAATATGCTGAGCTCATCTTGCGTGAGGGGTCTTCCAGCACCATGATGGAAGGTTCATAGTTCGTCTCGAGGGGATCACCCTTCTCATCACAGATGACCAGGCGTCCGGAAGGACACAGGCATGCCTCACGGACAGCTTCCTCTTTGTTCTTGGGGTCATCGCTTTTTTGAGTATAGGTCCACGCATTGAGTCCTCGATCGCAGAATCGAGCGGTCACACACAGCTCTTCGGCATCATAGAACGACACTGAAGGTCCGCTGTAGCACTTAGATTGTTGCGCATGGGTGGTGTGAGGCGCTGTCGTGTCGCCTTCAAATCCCACCTTCATATGGGAGCCATCGCAAAACGGCTTGTTTGCGGAATGGCCACAGCGACACAATGCATAGCTTTCTGGAGCTTCGATACTCTTAATCTCCTTGAGGTTGAGTGATGCGCCGTTCGCATCGGTCTCGATCTTTCCCAAGAATAAGGGAATACTTCCTGAGACAAGATATGGTCCATTCTTCGATATCGTGATCTGCATGATTCCCTCCTACAATCTATCGAGCAATTGCTTTATTTCGGTTGTCGCATCATCAAGTGCGACGACGTGTTTCTCCCCCGTCTTGCGGATCTTTACTTCGATCTCTCCAGCCTCAAAACCACGCTTTCCGACAATGACTTGAAGAGGAAAACCTAATAGATCAGCATCAGCGAATTTGACGCCTGCGCGCTCATCACGATCATCGACGACGATCTCTACTCCCTTTTCTACAAGTTGTTGCGCTAGCGAATCAGCGTAGTTGAATGCTTCGTCATCGCTGGATAGTGCGATGATCATCACCTGGTAGGGTGCGATTGAAACAGGCCAGATGATGCCGTCATCATCATGACTTTGTTCAATGACGGCGGCCATCGAACGAGAAACGCCGACCCCATAGCAACCCATGAAGGGGAATTGGTCGACACCATTCTCATCCTGGTAAGTCAATCCCATGACTTTTGAGTACTTGGTTCCCAGCTGGAACACCTGTGACACCTCGATACCGCGGACAAGCTTAAGTGGCGCACCACACTTGGGACAGGAATGCTCTATCGATGGGTCGAAGTCCTCGCCCAGGCTCTCAGTCGTGGCACCATAACCGCAATCGCAGTAAACGAGCTCGGCCTCACCTGCATCAGCCAATGCCATGAACTCGCGGCTCACATCACCACCGATCTGTCCACTGTCAGCATCGACCGGACGGTAATCAAGCCCCAATCGCTCGCAGATCCGGCCGTAGGCGGCAGCTTGCTGGTCGTAGTGCTCCTGTAGGGATTCTTGCGTAGTATGGAATGAATAGGCATCCTTCATGTTGAATTCGCGGCCGCGCAAGAGTCCAAAGCGGGGGCGCACCTCATCGCGAAACTTCATGTTGATCTGGTAGAGAGTGAATGGCAGATTGCGATAGCTGCGGATCTCACCCTTGACCATGTCGGTGATGATCTCCTCGTGGGTCGGTCCCAGGCAGAACTCGCGCTCGTGGCGATCGTTGAAACGGGCCAATTCAGGACCATAATCATCCCAGCGTCCTGATTCGCGCCACAGCTCGGCAGGCTGTACGATGGGTAGCAGGACTTCTTGACAACCGATCGCATCCATCTCGTCACGTACGATATCCTCGATCTTCTTGATCACACGATACCCCAGAGGAAGAAATGAGTAGATCCCAGAGGCGGATTTACGTATAAGACCCGCGCGTAGCGAGAGTTTGTGACTCGCGATCTCAGCTTCTGCCGGTAATTCTTTCAACGTTGGCGCGTACATCTTGCTCATATAGGCGACACGGACCATGCGTACTCCTTTGTCAGAACTCATTTGCCGAATCAATAGTAGCAGAATGGCTCACGCATGCCATTGCGCTTACACGATAGAATGAAAGACGCACATGGTAGGGGGGTTGTCTATCGTTTGTTGATCTCAACAAAGAGCTCGTCAACAAGATTCTCCTCGTCGACCTTTCGAAGTTTCTCACCGTGGGCGAACAGAACACCGCTTCCTTTGCCGCAGGCTATTCCGTAGTCAGCTTCACGAGCTTCGCCTGGTCCGTTGACGACACAACCCATCACCGCGATGGTCAATTCTGGTGGGATCTCGTCGATGCGCGCATTCACTTGATTTGCTAGATCGATAAGGTCGACCTGTGTTCTCCCGCAGGTCGGGCAGCTGATAACTTCAGCACGGTTTCGCCGGATTCCAAGAGCAGAGAGAATCTCGAAGGCCACTTTGATCTCTTCTACCGGATCGGCTGTCAAAGAGACACGCAAGGTATCTCCGATGCCTTCCTCGAGAAGGGTACCAAGGCCCACCGCGCTCTTGATTGTTCCCGAAAAAGCTGTGCCTGCTTCGGTAATTCCGATGTGGAGTGGATAATCGGTCCCTTGCGCAAGTAAACGATAGGCATCGATCGTGTTCGAGACGTTGGAACCCTTTGTTGAAAGCACGATATCGGTAAAACCTCGGTCTTCGAAGTGCTCGACGAACTGCAATGCGCTTATCGCCAGTTTTTGTGAAAGAGGCAGATCGAGCGACAGAATATCATCGGAAAGTGATCCAGAATTGACACCGATCCTAATGGGAATGCCCGCCTCACCGGCAGCATCAATGACCGCATCAACACGCTCGATCGATCCGATGTTTCCTGGATTGATGCGTAGTTTCGCCGCTCCGCGCTGGGCGGCTTCGATCGCAAGCTTATAGTCAAAGTGAATATCGGCCACCACGGGAAGAGAACTTGACTCTACGACTGCTGAGAATCCGTCAAGAGCGCTGGTCGATGGTACGGCGCATCTTACAATCTCGCATCCTGCCTGGGCAAGACGATCGATCTGTTCAAGAGTGCTCTTAACATCAGAGGTCTGGGTGTTTGTCATGGATTGAACGACCGGTAATGCACCGCCGCCGATCTGTATTGCGCCAACCATGACCGATTTGGAACTTGTCATAACGTGAGCCCCCTTAAGACCACGTAGACCATGATATCAGCACTGCACCTTAGTGTGACATCCCAGGTAAGTCAGGAGCCGATGATGAAGCGCGATATGTCGTGAAATATCAGATAACCCATCAATGTGAACAACAGCAGGAAACCAATGGCTGAAATACCGAGAGAGACACTCATGGGAAGAGGTTTCTTCCTGATCTTCTCGATGATCTCCAAAACGATCTTTCCCCCGTCGAGCGGAGGTATCGGTAAGAGGTTCATCAAACCCAATGAGAGCGAGATAGCTGCGATCAACCCTGCATATTCGATCGCTCCTGCCCGCGCAGCTTCTGCTGCATAGACGGCAATGCCGACTACACTCGCTGAGTTATTGATAGATTCCGAGAAGTTGCCTGGCGTGAAAAATCCGATGATCCCTCCAACGGTCAGCCACAGAAAGCTGAACGACATCTTGAGTGCTTCACCTACAGAGAGCGGAACATTGACGAAGTGAGGCGAGACGCCCAGAAACGGTGTTTCCGAGTCAGGGTGTCGTGCCAGTTGTACCGTTACCTCGTGGGCGTGTCCCTCGAATTCATAGTTTAAGGAGATCGAGTCGCCTATCTGGTAGGTCTGGATCTGAGTAGTCAATTCGTCAAAGCTCGACACCCCGACCCCTTCGATGTTGGTAATTCTCGCACCCTCCGGGATACCTGCTTGAGCTGCAGGTGAATCAGCGACCGGATCTATCAGACCGACATCTTGCAAAGTCCCCCACCCTGCTAGCACGATGGTGAACACGATCAGCGCGGCAACGATGTTGAAAATGATCCCTGCGAGTAGAATCGCGATACGCTTCCAGGTCGGTATCGTCAGATAGGAATCAGCTCGCGCGGTCTCGAAGAGACGATCGGGATCTTCTGCATCATCTTGGGGAAAGGACGCATGGATGATCCCTTCCTTGTCAAGGGTTACGGCTTGAAGGTCTTTGAGTGCGACGATGATCGTATACATATGATTCGCGTCGGTATTGAAGCGAGTCGCAAGATCATCAAGTGAAATGGTCTGCTTGGCTGTTATGTAGGCAAGCACCGGTTCGATCAGAGGATTGTGCTGGTCGCCTTCCATACCGACGACTTTGACATAACCTCCCAAGGGTATTGCGGTGACCCCGTAAAGCGTCCCCTTGCGATTCCACGAGATCTTCGGTCCGGGAAGCCCGACCATGAACTCCCTGACCCGGATACCGAACGCGCGTGCAGCAAGGAAATGCCCACCTTCATGAAGCAAGACCAGGACTGAGAGGGTGATCACACCCCAAAACACAGCTGAAAGACCAACGGACATCCGATTCCTCCTTGATGATTAATTGTATGCGAGAAACGAAAGAGGCACTAAAACGACATAGAAAGCGCTAGATGAAGTTCATACAATAGG
>WQXV01000015.1 GCA_009781565.1 Actinomycetes bacterium | reverse complement strand
TGTCGGAGTTATCGCCCAGGGGCACAGGCTCCTGGAGCTTGGCTTGGTCCTTTTGCTCATTGTGACGGTGGCGAGTATCCTTGGGAGATCCACCGCGAGAACTGTTGCTCTTATGTTCATGGTGGGTTTGATGTGTGGTGTCTTTCTCGGATCGATGGCGCATCGCATGCAATCTCTGCGCATGGCAACGATCGCAACCCATAACGCCTCACCGGTAACAGTCCGTGCCGTTGAAGATGCCTATACCTCAGCATATGGAACCACACAGATCGTAAAGGTCATAGAGGGATCGATGCGTGGGATGAGGATCCAGTTCTCCTATAGTGAAGGGGTGGCACCTCTTGAAAGAGGGCAGTCCGCTTCTCTGTCGGACATGATCCTGCCTCTGGCGAGAACAGAAAAGTCGCGTACCCTCTATGCGAAGGACATCATCGGAAGGGCTCAGGTATCATCTCTGGATGAGTATCACTATCGTGGATGGATGAGTCCGCTCTATGGATATCGAGCTTTATTGGCTGAGCAAAATATCAAGATTGGCCAATACTCCGCTATCACACGTGGCGTGCTCTTAGGAGATAGACGAGGTATCTCAGACCAACTCAACGACGATCTTGCGCAAGCGGGGATAAGGCACTTCCTGACGGTAAGCGGTACCCATATCGCGGTCATGAGCGCAGGTCTGATACGGTTACTCTCGCATACTGCATTCACACGTCGGCAGGTCCAATGCATTGTTCTTGGTGCAGCAACTGTTTACGTCATACTCGTCGGATACCCTTCCGGCGCGATACGGGCGATGGGAATGGCCGGCATCCTCTTCGCGAGTGCGCTGGTACGCAGGCGCGATTCACCGCTCAATTCGTTGAGCTTGACCGGTATGGTCTGGTTGTGCCTCGATCCCTTTTCGGCAATCTCACTTGGCTTTACGCTTTCAGTCATTGCGTTGTCGGGGATCATTATCTATGCGGGATATGGGAGGTGGGTCGCCGATGCTTTGCTCAAGCCACTACCCAAAAAGATCCGAGATGATATTGCGCTGAGTGGTGTGGTACTCGCCATCACCGCACCGGTCACCTCGCAACAGTTCGGATTCATCTCTTTGGTCGGACCAGTGGCAAACATAATCGTCACACCCCTGATCATCACAACCCTGGCGATAGCGTTGCATGCGGCACTTCTGTTCATGCTGGCGCCACCGATCGCCTATAAGCTCTTCGAAATCTGTGCATTGATCAACCAGATGACCGAAGGCATCGCTCAGTATCTTGCATCTCTCAGTTGGGCAAGCGTGCCTCTTGAGGGAGGAAGGTCGCTGACTTTGATGATAGTTACCGTAGCGATAGGGTGGTGGTGGTTATGGCCACGTCCCTCACAGAAGAGTGTAAGACTGTTTGGGTTGTGGTGTGGGATAGCACTCCTGACGATCGGCGCCATCGCTCTTGGAATGCGGCTCTTACCATCAGGTACTCCGCACAGCAGCGTCATCATTTTGGATGTCGGGCAAGGTGATGCCGCGCTCATACAAAGCAGTGGTGGGGTCATCTTGGTCGATGCTGGTCCTGACCCAACGCTTCTACGGAATCATCTTCGAAAGAACAAGGTCGATCATATCGACGCATTGATCATGACTCATGATCATGAGGACCATCTTGATGGCGCATCAGGACTGGTAAAGAAGTTTCATGTAGACACCCTGTTCTGCGCAAAAGGGGCGCAGGATTCTGCGAGGTTGAGACTGTTGGCTCAAGAGCTCGATGCACCTTTGGTGGCATTAGACCAAGGAGATTCGATTACGCTTGGTGAGATCACCATAGAAGTATGGGGCCCCACCCATGAGGTATCTGATTCCGGCGCGAACGAATCGTGCCTCATCCTAAAGATATCGGCGGATGTGACGCATGAGAATAGGAGGCTTTCATGGGTGGGTACCCTTATACGACCACATACCACGATCGAGGCGTCCTCGCTCGTGATGGGAGGAGACGCCGAAGCCTTCAGCGTCAGACAGGCGATCGATGCACAGACGGACCCACAACTGCCTGTCGAAGTGCTCAAGGCGGGGCACCATGGGTCAAAGGCCTCGATCGACCTGGAACTCCTCGATCTGGTCGAACCGGAGACAGTCATCATAAGTGTGGGACGCTCTAACGCATACGGCCATCCGTCACCCGAGATACTCGATCTCTGTGAGAAGCAGGGTAAGCGCATTCTTCGAACCGACCAGATCGGATCTATCACCATTTGGCTGGATAAAGTAGCGGATGAAATCAAATAGGTTCATGTTCCGTTGAGGACTAAGGCTCGTCGATCTGTGGCACAATAGCGATATGGATAGTGTCGCACAGCAATCAGAGCAAGTATCGCTTCTCCCTGTCTATGCCATTGTGGGAGATCAATCATTCCTGCGAGACCAAGCGGTCGATAGATTGCGCCGTCGCGTGGAGCAGATGGGCGATATCGACTTCAACTTCGATCAGTTCGATGCGGTCTCAGCAGATCCCGAACAGGTAGTGGCAGCAGCCAACACCCTGCCTTTTGCGAGCCCCTACCGGCTTATCATAATCACCAACATTCATCAGGCGAAAAAGGAGTTGCTCGACGCGCTGGGCTCCTATGCAAAAGCCCCCTCGGAGAGTACGGTTCTCGCAGTGGTTGGCGAAAAGCTCATCAAATCGACGGCGCTCTATAAGGCGATCGATAAAGCTGGTGGGATCGTCGAGCGCTCGAACCCCAAAAGAAAGGATCTGCCCGGTATTGTCCAGACTCTTTTTGCTGCACAGCAAAAACAAGCAGCATTGGGTCTATGCGCCGCACTGGTACAGTCGGTCGGCGAGGATATCGAAGGGTTGAACAAGGCGGTCGTCAAGGTAGCGACCTACATGGGCGAGCGCGCTACTGTCAGTCCCGATGACATCGAGGCATTGGTCGAGATAAGTGCCGAGATCAAGATACGGGAACTGACCAGTGCTTTGCTGAGAAGGCAGGCTGCCGATGCACTTGCTACCTTCAATCTTTTACTCAAACAGGAAAACAACATCAATTCGATCCATCGCTTCATCGTCCGTGTGGTACGAGAGCTCATCATTGCACGATCATGCCTCGACAGCGGAAAGGATTCGCAAAACCAGATAGCTGCAGCACTTGGTGTGCCCGGTTGGATAGCTCAGCGCACGATCGAGGGAGCGCAACGTTACTCGGCAGATGAACTGCGTGCTGGTCTCGATGATCTCGCGCAGCTCGAGTATCGGCTCAAAACATCGCAGCAAGGAGAAGCGGCTTATCAGCGATGGCTCCTCGAGTTCATCGGTCCGGTCAAGGCATAATCCGGTCATGACATAAAAAAGGCCGCTTGAGCGGCCTTGATGATTTCTGGATTACCCTCTAGGACATTTCGTTGACCAGCGTCATGAGACCTGATTTGCGATTTGCCGCCTGGTTCTTGTGGATGACCCCTTTTGAAGCTGCTTTATCAAGTGTGCGACAGGCATCATGAGCGAACTTGAGAGCTGACTCTTTATCTCCAGCTTCAACAGCGGTATGCACCTTCTTGGTAGCGGTCTTGAGACTTGATTTGACGGAACGATTACGCTGACGCGCTTTCTCGTTGGTGATGATACGTTTCTTCTGACTCTTTATGTTTGCCACGCGCGCTATTCCTTTCAACTGAACTTCAAGCGATATAAGACTATATCATAGGCACTTGTTTTTGTCAGAATCGTGATATTTCTACGTGTAGGACATATATGCGAGAATAGAGCCTATGACCAGCCCTGAACACATACGGAACTTTTCCATCATCGCGCATATCGACCATGGGAAGTCGACGCTTGCCGACCGGATACTGCAACTGACGCACACGGTCGAGGAGCGCGACATGCAAGAGCAGTTGCTTGACAGCATGGATATCGAGCGTGAACGCGGCATTACGATCAAAGCGCAAGCGGTCCGTGTGGTGTATGAGGCTGAGGATGGGCAAACCTATCAACTCAATCTGATCGACACACCGGGACATGTGGATTTCACCTACGAGGTATCACGCTCGCTCAAGGCTTGCGAAGGAGTGCTGCTGGTCGTTGACAGCTCGCAAGGTGTGGAAGCCCAGACGGTGGCAAACGCCCTGCTGGCTATGAATGCCGACCTCGAGATCATACCGCTCATCAACAAGATCGATCTGCCGGCAGCCGAGCCGGAACGGGTGAGGAATGAGATCGAAGAAGGACTGACGATTCCCGCTGATGAGGCGATCATGACAAGCGCGAAGACGGGCGAGGGGATCGATAAGGTGCTCGAAGCGATCGTGAGACGAATACCTGCACCTGTCGGTGATCCTGACGCGCCACTGAGTGCCCTGATCTTCGACTCGTATTTCGATGAATATCGTGGTGTGGTCGCACTGATACGTGTGTTCGACGGATCGGTGAAGAAGGGTGATCGTATCACCATGATGGCGACCAAGACAAAGACGGATGTCGAGGAAGTAGGGGTTCGGCGACCTCTCAACACACCAGTCGATGCGTTGGGTGTCGGTGAAGTCGGTTATCTCATCACCGGATTGAAGGATCCTTCTCTGGTCAAGGTCGGTGACACGATCACTATGGCTGTGGGAGGTGTGAGCGAGCCTCTTGCGGGTTATCGTGAGATAAAGCCGATGGTATTCACGGGGATATTTCCCATCGACGGTGACCAATATCCTGATCTGCGTGATGCGCTCGATAAACTCAAACTCAACGATCCCGCCCTGATATATGAACCGGAGACCTCTCATGCTCTTGGATTCGGATTTCGGGTAGGATTCCTCGGATTACTCCATATGGAGGTCATCAAAGAGCGCCTCGAGCGAGAATTCGGTCTTGATCTGCTCGCTACAGCACCGAGTGTCGAGTATCACGTCTATACCACGAAGGGCGATCAAGTCACGATCCATTCGCCCAAGGATATGCCCGAGGTCACCATGATCGACCGGATCGAAGAACCTTATCTGAACGCAACCATCCTGGTCCCTCCCGATTTCGTCGGAGCAGTTATGGAACTCTCGATAGATCGGCGTGGTAAGTTCATCAATATGCAGTACCTTAGTGAGAACACCGTCGAGATGCACTTCGAGATACCGCTCTCGGAACTCATCATGGATTACTTCGATCAACTGAAGAGTCGAACCAAGGGCTATGCCTCTCTTGATTATGAATATGCAGGCTATCTGCCCAGCGAACTGGTCAAACTCGACATCTTGTTGGCGGGAAAACCGGTCGATGCCCTCTCGTTCATCGTTCACAAGGACAAAGCATACGCCAGAGGAGTGACACTGACCAGGAAACTGAAGACCATCATCCCCCAACAGATGTTCGAGGTTCCCATACAAGCAGCAGTCGGGAGTCGTGTGCTCTCGCGTACCAACGTGAAGGCAAAGCGAAAAGATGTCCTGGCAAAATGCTATGGAGGTGACATCACGCGCAAGCGCAAGCTTCTCGAAAAACAAAAAGCGGGGAAGAAACGTATGAAGGCGATCGGTAATGTCGAGGTACCCCAAGAAGCCTTTATGGCAATACTCAAGGTAGATGAATAGCGCGCTCTCGCTATCAGGTCCTGCGCGTATTCAGGCGTTTCTTAACCAGAACAGGGTCTGGCTCGCCCCCATGGCCGGTGTCAACGATGCCTGCTTTCGCAGTATCTGCAAACGAATGGGGGCAGGTATCACCTATACCGAGATGATCTCGGCATTGGGACTGCACTATCATTCAGAATCAGAGTCGGCGAAAAGGCTGCTCACCATCTCTGAGGACGAGACTCCTGTCGCGGTACAACTGTTCGGTTCGGATGAAGCAGTCATTGCCGAGCAAGCTTCAGCGATCGCGAAAAGCCTGGGAAACGATCTGGCATTCATCGATATCAATATGGGCTGCCCCGTGCCAAAAGTCGTACGAAAAGGTGAGGGGAGTGCTCTGATGCTGTCTCCAGCTCTTGCGTCGGGGATCGTCTCGCGTACCGCCGAGGCCCTCGAAGGGAAGGGAGAAGGTGGAAGCGATATACCGGTCACCGTCAAATTTCGCAAGGGTACTAGCATGGGGGATGAGCGTGCCGTATCGTTTGCTTACGTCATGCAGGAGGCTGGTGCGAGTGCAGTCGCGGTCCATGGACGCTATCAGGAGCAGTTCTTTTCTGGAACCAGCGACCACGAGATAGTCACGCAGGTCGCCCAAGCACTCGATATACCCGTCATCGGTTCGGGTGATGTCATGAGTGCTCAAGATGCGGTCAACATGATAACGCCGGTCAGTAATGGCGGTGTGGGTGCCGCTGGAGTCATGATCGCACGTGGCGCCCAGGGTAACCCGTGGATATTCAAGCAGGTTAAAGCACTTATGCGCGGCGAGGAACCGCACGACCCCAGCTATCATGAGATATTCACGATCATGCGCGAGCATGC
This sequence comes from Actinomycetes bacterium, assembly GCA_009781565.1. Lineage (GTDB taxonomy): Bacteria > Actinomycetota > Coriobacteriia > WRKU01 > WRKU01 > WRDL01. Next base: position 5,349 of record WQXV01000015.1, on the reverse strand, counting down.
CATCTGTATAGAACGGATCTTTGGACGCAAAGCGCTGGTTCGCATGCGAAAACATGCCATCTGGTACTGTGCAGGTCTTCCTGGTGCCTCCTATTTCCGCGCTCAGATAAACTCGCTCACCTCCATGCGTGATCTCGAACAACTGATCGAGGCTTATCAGGGGTATCTGAATAGCCTTGGATCGGTCTCATGAAACCGCTCGGTCTCTATATCCACGTACCCTTCTGTGTCAGTCGCTGTCATTACTGCGACTTCTACTCGACTACCGATCTGCGTGTTGAGAACATCGCGCGCTATGTCAAAGCGACTAAAAAAGCACTAACAGGATGGGGATCACAGCTTGCCGATCATAGGATCGCGACCATCTATTTCGGCGGAGGGACACCGGGACTGCTGGGTGATCATCTCTGTGAGCTGATGACCTGCGTTCGCGATGCGTTCGAAGTCTCTGATGGTGCCGAGGTATCCGTTGAAGTCAATCCGACGAATCTTGACTCGGAAACATTGGCTCGATGGATCGACTCAGGGGTCGGCCGCATCTCTCTGGGAGTGCAATCCTTTGACGAGAGGGTTCTCAAGGTGTTGGGTCGATCCCATACCTCCTCCGATACCATGAAGGCGCTTGCGATCCTCGACGAAGCTGATGTATCGGTCTCACTCGACCTGATCTGTGGAGTACCGCATCTCGGATTTGAGGGGTGGCGCGCGCAGATCGAGATGGCTATCGCCTGCGACCCTGACCATATCAGTATCTATCCGCTCACCGTCGAAGAAAAGACCCCCTTGCACGAACTGGCGGAAAACGGTGAGATCTCAATGCCCGATGAGGACGAAGTAGCAGATCAGATGATCCTTTCCGAGACGATGCTCTCTGATGCCGGCTATGTACACTACGAGGTATCAAACTACTCGAAAGACGGTAAGTGCTCACGACATAATACGAGCTACTGGACCTCGGTACCTTATCTGGGTATCGGACCTCAAGCAGCTTCGATGCGGAATGAATTGAATGGTTCACGAAAACGTATGGTGATGCATTCAACACTTGAGGACTACACCAACGAACCGGTACGACTCACTGAAGAGGAATGGATGGAGTGTGAGACGCTCACTCCATCAGAAGCTATCTGCGAGGACATAATGCTCGGCATGCGGCTACTTAAGGGCGTTGAAGAGAAGAAGGTGCAGATTACTGGTCTCGATACCGTATTCGAAGAATTGGTCATGAGCGGACTGGTCACACTCGATCACGACACTGAACGCTATGTGCCGACCCAACGTGGCTGGCTGTTGGGAAACGAGGTATATAGCGCGATTTGGAATAGCAGTAAGCGGTCCTAGGACACCTTCACCGATCCAGGTATGTGGCAACCTCGAGACATCCGAGGTAGTTATCGTTGCGATCTCGCATGGTGTGTTTTCAAATGCTAATCGGACGTCCCTGGTTCATAACCGATTCAAAGGTAACGCGGTCCTGCTCACCTTTTCGAAAGGAATCGATCAACGCATCGACTGCATCGAACACCTCATCGGGATGGCAGTCAAGCACCGGTTGGTCGAGACATGAAACGTGACGCTCAAAGATACGAAAGGGTGAGAAATAACGCACGATATCCTTATCATCGATATAGGTAATATCGGCTTCGAGCTCGTCAAATGCAGCTGAGAGCTGCTCAAAGGTCGGTTGTGTGTCAAACAATGTGGAAAAATCACTCATATCCGTAGCGTATCACAGTCTATGTGGACCCGAAAACGAGTTTTTCGCATTGTGGATTTTGTATGGGTGACGTTTTGCCAAGTGATGTCACTCTTGATAAAATAGCACGCTATGCGAATGGGTAAGAAATCTCATATACCGGCGATGATGGTGGTTTTTACCACCTGTTTTTTCCTTTTTGTTTGCGCCATCGCTGCTGCGAGCGAGATCAGCGATCTCAGTGCTCAAAAGGATGAGATGAGCAAGACGCTCTTTGTCACGCTTGACGAGTACACGAACGCTTGTGCGCACTACCAATCAGCGGTCGATGCCCGTACCCAGGCAGAAAGCGATCTGCTCACCATCAATGAACGTATATCGGTACTTCGCAACGATCTGACGATACGTGCGGCAAGTATGTATCGACAGGGACCCTTCAAAACCCTTGACATGCTGTTGGGCTCGACCAGCTTTCTGGAATTTACCACGACCTGGGACATGCTCAAGATCATCAATGAGCAGCATGCCGCCCGTATCGATGAGATGCGGTCGCTCAAAGAGCAGCAAAGTGAGTTGCTCACCATTTACAGCGAGAATGAAAAGGCATCCGCCCAGTTGATGAGGGATATCGACGAGCAGACCACACAGCTCAATCAACAGATCGCCCAGCTCGACAGCTCGATCGATGCTCTCAAGAAAACTGCAGCTGTAGCCGAGGTTGCGCGTGCCGAGGAAACAAAGAAGATCGCCGAAGCCGTCGTCAACGATCGCCCAACACCCCAATATCCCATCCCGAGTTATCTGGGTGATGGTGCCTGGGATGCGACCATCTTGGAATTACTTGAAAAATATGGCTTGGGGGAGAGTTGGTTGACTCCGATCCGCAATATCATCTGGCGTGAGAGCTCCAACAATCCTAATGCAAGTGCTGGTTATTACGTAGGATTATGCCAATTCGGCGAACACTGGGATGCGCCAAAAGGCTGGAGTGGGCAAGGCGACTGGCGCTACGATCCTTATGCGAGTATCGAGCGTATGGTCCAATACATCGCCGATACGGGTGGTCTAGGAAGCCACTGGGCTGCAACCGATTACTAGTGGCTCAAACCGATTATTATGCGTTGCTGGGCGTCTCAAAAGACTCATCTTCCGATGAGATCAAACGAGCTTTTCGTAAAAAAGCACGCAAATGCCATCCAGATGTCAGCGATGCGCCCGATGCAGAAGAGACCTTTAAGAAACTCAACGAAGCTTATGACGTTCTTTCCGACCCACGCAAACGTGCTCAGTATGACCAATTCGGTTCGGTAGGTGGCACAGGTTACGGAAGCACGGGATCCGCTGGTGGATACCCGTATGCAGTTTTTGGCGATCTCTTCGGATCGGGTGGAGTCAGCATCGCCGACCTGTTCAGCGCTTTCATGGGTGGCGCGCGAAGAGGCGGTCGGTCGACCATGCGTGCCGAGGGAAGAGATCTCACGATGCAAGTCGGAGTTACCCTTGAGGAAGCCGCTCAAGGTCTGACCCGTGAGATCACCGTCGATCGCCTATCAACGTGTGAGGATTGTAGTGGTAGCGGTTCAGTGCAGGGCTCACACCCGACCAGGTGTCCTGAATGTGGTGGGAGCGGACAAAAGACCACCTATCAAAGGACGCTGCTGGGTACGATGCAGACCAGTTCCCCCTGTATGACCTGTCAAGGCATGGGAACCACTATTGCCAACCCCTGTACTGAATGCGAGGGTTCGGGACGGGTCGTAGATCGTCAGCAGATACCGATCGATATACCTGCGGGTATCTTCGATGGGCAGCAGATACGTGTTCCGCATAGGGGTGAAGCGGGAATTCGCGGTGCGGCAAGCGGAGACCTTATAGTATCAGTGCGGGTTCTGCCTCACGAACGTTTCGAGAGACAGAACTCCGATCTTCATATGCTTATGCCGCTGTCCTTTACCCAAGCAGCATTGGGCGCGACAAAGACGATATCAGGATTGCTCGAAGAGGTGACGCTTGAAATCCCTGCAGGGATCCAAAGCGGCGAGCGCGTCAAAGTATCGGGTAAAGGGATGCCGGTCATGAATAGAGACATGTATGGGGATCTGTACTGTCATATCGAGGTCGTGGTTCCTCGGAAGCTCACCGCACGACAGCGCGAGCTGATGGATGATCTTTCTAAGGAATTTGGAGATTCGCAAACCTCTGTCGTCACGCATCATCGCACCGGATTCGATAAGGTCAAGGACTGGTTCAACCGCTGATGGCACTCCCTCGATTCTTTGTTTCAAACGAGAATGCGACCGGCTACCTTGAAGGTCACGAGGTCGAGGTACGTGCAGATTCTGCGACCCTTCATCATGCGTACCGTGTTTTGCGGATAAGACCAGGTGAGAGGATCGAGATCGTGTCGCGCGATGTCTGGGATGCCTATGAAGCTAAGGTCATAGCGCTCTCTGATGATCATCTGATTGTTTCTGTGCTCAAGCATCTGAGCGTTCGAGGCTCAAGGATACCGTTCGATTTGATCTGGGGTTGGGCAAAACAAGGAAAGAACGATGTGATCGTACGGCAGGCGACCGAGATCGGGTGTGAGCGGCTGATCCCCGTGATCTTTGACCGTTGCGTTGTGAAAGCAAAAGGCGCGAGCGGAATCAAGCGCATGGAGAGGCTCAATACGATCATCGAATCGGCAGCTGCTCAGTCACATAGATGGAGCATCCCAACACTTGAGCCGATCCAAACGTTCGGGGAGATGATCGGAACTCTCGAGACGTACGATGCGGTCATCGTGGCGTGGGAAGAGAAAAGTGAGCCGATGCTCTCACAGGTCGTTGACGAGGTTCTTCAAGGTGAGCCGGAGCGTATCGCATTGGTCATCGGGCCCGAAGGGGGCATCGAGCGTGATGAGATCGATACTTTGGTCGAGCATGGAGCTCTCCTTGCGAGTATGGGACCGAGTATACTGCGCGTCGAGACCGCTTGTATTGCAGGGTGCGCGGTCCTAGCTGATAGAATACAGACAGTTCAAGGTCATGAAGATTTATCTCAAGACACTGGGTTGTAAGGTCAACCAAGTCGAGACCACCCAGATCGCCTCTGCCCTCATTGGGAAGGGCCTCACGCTTACCGAGCACCACGATGAGGCGCACATCATAATCATCAATACCTGTAGTGTTACCACGAGAAGTGATGCGAAATCACGCAAGGAGATTCGCAGGGCACTGAATGCGCCCTGTTGCACAAGGGTCATCGCGACCGGTTGCAGCGCCACTATCCAAGGCGAGGTTCTCTCTGGACTCGATAAGAGAGTTATCGTCGAGCCTGATAAGGCTCAAATCGCTGATCTTATCAGCTCTATAGCCGATACCCAAACGATATCTACGCAGAAGGGATCGGTCTCCCTTCCTAAGAATCTAATAAGGGCACGGGTCAATCTCAAGATCAGTGATGGATGCGAGAACTTCTGCAGCTACTGCATCGTCCCTTATGCGCGAGGGCCCATGAGGTCGATACCTGCAAAGGATCTCTTGAAGCAAGCAACCGATCTGGTCGAAGATGGGGTCAAAGAGATCGTGCTGACCGGCATCAACATCGGTACCTATCGTGACGGAGATCTCGATCTAGCGTCTTTGATCGAGCGGCTCAGCAACGAAAGT
>WQXV01000014.1 GCA_009781565.1 Actinomycetes bacterium | reverse complement strand
GAAACGCACGTGTTCACCGCCGACGAGCTCAATAGTCTCGATCTAGTCAGCGCGTTCTACACCTCGACCAACGACTGGCCGACTGATAAGACCTATTACGCGCAAGGTATCGCGCTGACCGATATCATGGACGAGTCTGATGTCATCGATAGCTCGATCACCTTTGAGGGAGCTGACGGGTACAGCGTCACGTTGACCGCTCAACAGCTTTTTGCGAGCCGCTATACCTTTGCCGATGATGAGCCCAGAGCGGTCGAACCGATCCTTGCCTATAGGATGATCGAAGGTGACCAGGACTCAGACATTGGTGATGCAAAGCTCCAGACTGCACCGACCTTGGTATTCGGACAAGAAGTAGCAGGCGAGCATACCAACCCCGCTTTCGTTGAGGATATCTGCCGCATCACGGTCACAAATCAGGTCGAGCAGTGGGAACCGGCGACCGTTGTCGGTGCTACCGACGATGTATTGACGATCCGAACGGGCGAGACCGTCAAACTTATGCACGATGACTTTAGTAAGGTGAAGCTGCACTATACTCTGGATGGAAGCGAGCCGACGCTTTCATCGACCATGTATAACCCCAGCACCTATCAGCCAGAACTGAACAAGCCGATCCTGATCGATGATAATGCGACTTTGAGGGTTCTCGTCGTCGGTTTTGGCAAGCTAGCCTCAGATCCGGTGACCTTCGAGATCAAGGTGGAACCATGAGATCAATGAAATGGATCGGTATCGTGTTGGGTGTGATGATGCTCTCGCTCGTGCTGGTGTTGACGCTCAGCGCGTGCAGCAAGGGCGATGACGCATACGACTCCCAGACCATCACCGTGGTCTTTCCCGATGAATCGACCCAAGTTCTGACGATCGCGCAATTGCGCGACATGCCCCAACAACAGCTCGATGCTTCTTTCAAGCGCTCGACCGGTACGGTCGAGGAGTACGATATGGAGGGCCCGTTACTTGCCGACGTGTTACGTGAAGCCGGCGCTGATATCGATACGTACGCGGGAGTGAGCGTGGGAGGCAGTGATGGATACTACACCATGCTGCCACAAGACATCATCCAGGAGACCTCCTCGTTGATCCTGGCGATCACCGTCGATGGAAAAAGCCAACTGAACAAGGACATCGCACCGGCCCAGTTGGCAGTCCAAGGGCAGTTGGGACCGTACTGGGTCAAGATGATCGACACGATCGTGCTCTATGATGTGGTGCCTGAGAAGCGCATAGCCTCCATCTGGGTCTTTGACAGCTTTGCTCGTGACATCGAAGCTGAGACCTTCCCCTATTTTGGCAGTGATGACACCGCCTATAACCTCGAAAAGATCTGGCCTATGCTTGACAACGTCGACTCGAAGGCGTTCTTCACCATGAAGTCGAGTGATGGCTACCAGCGCAACGAGTCGCTCAACTCGGTGCTCAAGCAATATTTCATCAAAGTCGATGGTGAAGACGCGCCGATCAATGTCTCACCCAATATCGATCCGACCTTCGGGGTCAAGAACATCGCGTGGTTCTCGACCAACGAGGACGTGTTCATCTTTCCCGACCAGCTCACACGGTATTGCGCGACCGAGCAGGTCGGCGGACGAAAAGCGATCCCCCTTGATGAGATCTGTTATGAGGTAGGACTTGAAGATCTCTCCGGACTAGCCTATGAGCTCGTCGATGCCCAAGGGCTTCGCGTCACCTTGGACAGTGCTGGGATTGCGACAGCATTCCTCTCCTTCGATGATAAGGGGAGTCACGTCATAGACGCTGATGCGAATATACTGGTCGAGGACCTGGTACGTATCTGTGTCATTCGAGGAGATTGATCATGAAGAAGTTATGCGTCATAGTCTTGATTCTGATCCTGGTGAGCCTAACACTCGCGGGGTGTACGACGGGTGATACGCCTGTAGCAGAAGAACAACCCGATGTCAAAGCTTCGGTAGGCGAGCAACCGGTACTACCACAGAGCGATGGGGATGATCCGGTCCTGTCATTGAGTGGTGAGGGACTTGCATGGCCTGCCGATCTCTCACTTTCCCAACTCAAGAAGATGGATGCTGGTTTTGTCGAGACAGAGTATTCAGCACGCAACTCGTGGCCTACCTTTCGCACCTATTCTGTTCAAGGGGTGCTGCTGACCTATCTGCTTGAGCAAGTCGGCATCACCGATGAGGCAACCTTGATCACCATAACCGCAGAAGACGGATACCGAGCGACCTTTACCCGCGAGCAGATCGAGGAGTCTCGCTATAACTTCCCCCATGCCGCAGATAACTCACGCGACGGAGAACAGGAAGTACCCGCTGTCCTTGCGTGGAGTTTCGTTGGCGATAAGTACGAGTCAGAAGATGCGCTCCGTAACTTTGTCGGACAGCGCTCACCCTCTGATGTCAATACGGTTGTTGCCGTGCGCGATGTCTGTTCGATCGTGGTGAGCACCGACCCTATCGAGTCGTGGAACAGCCCCCAGTACGAAATCAATGAAAGTGGCACCTCTGTCGAGGTCACCCTTCTTCATACCACCATGGATTCGGTCCAGCTCTACTATACGTTGGATGGATCGACACCGACCATGGACTCGAGCCTTTACAATCCGAGTGCCACCTATTACCAGAATGAACTCATCGTTCCGATCCAGGCGAGCAAGGGATCGACATTGAGTGTTATTGCCTTCGGATACGGAAAGAATCCGAGTGAGGTAATAACCATTGAGCTCTAGGGCAACAGCGCGCTTCGGTCTCGAGTATTTCACTCTGATCGACTATGTGACCATCGCGGCGGTGGCTGCGCTCGGTATCGCGGTAAAAACGATCATCACTCCACTCGTGCAGATTGTGAGCGGTCCGCTCTTCATCCCTGGAGGAGCCATCGCTGGTGGCTTCTATATGCTCTTTTTGATACTGGGTTTCGGCATCGTCAAGAAACCTGGTACGGCGCTTCTGATCGCTCTCGTTCAAGCGTTGGTCGTATTCATCGCTCCCACACCGGCTTCGCATGGCTTGGCGAGCTTTATCACCTATCTTGCACCTGGGCTTGCGGTCGAAGCCCTCTACCTTATCCTACGCAGCGCCTCTTGGTCGCTGCTCGGCTGTTTTCTCGGCGGCATGATCGCCAATATCGCCGGGACCTTTGCGGTCAACATGGTGCTGTTTCGGCTTCCTCTCATTCCTCTGTTGCTGAGCCTATGCTCAGCAGCTCTGAGTGGGGCGCTGGGCGGATGGATCGCCTCTATGATCCTGGTCCGACTTCAAGATCTCAAGATCATCTCGGAAAGCTGAGTGAGACGATGAGCGCTGAGTCAAGAAGAACACGCATTATCCTTGCGCTTGTCATTGCAGCCCTCGCGATCGCCACCTTCGTTTTGGCGCAGCTCAACATCCAGGGTACTCGACAGATCACCGAGAGTACCGATGAGTACTTTGAGATCATTGTAGCTAACGATCCCACAGCCAGCCCCATCCAAGTCTGGCGTAGCGACATCGAAGAGATCGGGCTGCGTGAATTCAGCGTCGTCATGAATACCAGTACCGGGCTCTCCGAACAGATGGTCTGCGAAGGGGTATCGCTCAAGAAGCTCCTCGATCATCGGGGAATCCCTTTTTCACGTGACAACGCAGTGGTGGTGGTCGGCGAAGACGGATATCATGCGCGCTACACCGGTCTCGAGATCGAAAGCGAAGCGATCTATGTCGTGATCAATGTTGCGGGCGAGCCGCTCACCTCGAGGCGTAACGGTGGCATGGGTCCTTTCATGACCGTGGTGCGCCGTGAGCAGTTCGCACAACGGTGGTGCAAGTATCTCATCGAGATGCGAGTCGAGTAACTGATGCGGTTACAGGTATCAGATCTGACGTTCTCCTACGGTGATCGATCGCTCTTTGAAGGCGTCTCGTTTTCTTTGGAGCCTGGACAAGCTCTCAGCATCGATGGTCCTTCGGGTAGCGGTAAGAGCACGCTATGCTTGATTTTGGCTGGACTGATTCCACGCTTGATCGCAGGAGATCTCAGGGGTGAGGTGTCCTATGATGATATTCCTCTTGCTCAGATGTCGCTTACCCAGATCGCTGCTGCAGTCGCCATGGTCTTTCAGACTCCCGACCAGCAGCTGTTCCTCTCTACCGTCGAAGACGAGCTCGCTTTCGCCTGCGAAAACCTCTGTCTGCCAGCTGAGGAGATCGGATCTCGTATCGATGAGATACTCGACATCTTTTCGCTCGAACCCTATCGCATGGCACATCCCGACACACTCTCCGGTGGACAGCGGCAATTGGTGACGATCGCATCGATCCTGATGATGCGTCCGCACTTCGTCATACTCGATGAAGCGCTTTCCCAACTCGATGAGAATCACACCCAACGTGTCCTGAATGTGCTCGAAAGACTCAAACAGACGGGGACCGGATTGATCATCGTCGATCATCGAGAAACGGTCCATGCGCTGTGTGAGACACACCTCGATCTGGAGCAATACTCATGTCGCTTATAGCGGATCAGGTGATATATCGATACCCGCAGGGTACGTTCGAGCTGGTCTGTAACAGGTTTGAGATCGGAGCGGGCGAGTTCGTGATCGTGCGTGGTGCGAACGGCAGCGGGAAAAGCACGCTTCTGCGCCTGCTTACGGGGATCATTCGCCCTGATAATGGAACGATCCTTTTCAATAGTGACGATACCGCACTCTTCAATCTTGCCCAGTTCGGACAGAGGATCGGCTACCTCTTCCAGGAACCCGATCGCCAGCTCTTTGCCTCGACTGTCATCGAGGAGCTGACTATACTGGACGAGCTGATAGATCCAGCAGAGGGTCGAGATGAGGATCGTGCCAAAACCCTCCTTGCGAGCTTCGGACTTGATGGTTATGAGGACCGAAGTGTCCTCACGTTGAGCCGGGGAGAGAAACAACGACTTGCGCTATGCGCGATCCTTATGCAAGATCCCTCGTATCTGTTACTCGATGAGCCCACCACTGGATTGGACGCGCTGAACCGGGAAAGGTTGATAGCTTATCTGAGGTCCTTGAAAGAGCAAGGGGTCGGCATCGCGCTGATATCCCATGATGATAGTTGCAACACGTGGGGAGACCGCATCGTCACGATCGATGCAGGAGTGGTCTCATCATGAGCTTCGATCCTCGTCTCAAGATAGCGGCAGTCGCGCTGCTCGGGATTAGCCTGTTCTTGTGGCCTGAGATCCCCAGCCTCAGCGTCATCTTGCTTGCTTCGATTGGTCTCGGTCTTCTGTTCGGTGTTAAATATCGAGCTCAGTTCACCACGCTGCGCCACCTCTTCCAGCTCATTGTGATCGTCTCGTTGATGCAGCTGCTCTTCATCCGAACCGGTGAGGTGCTTGTATCACTCGGGTCTTTTCCGTTGATCACCACAGACGGACTGGATCGCGCAGCCTTCACGGCACTCTTCTACAGTTCGCTGCTGGTCGGCGGACTCATCATGACGACCATGACGAACAGCCAGGCGGTGCGCGGGCTGCTCCAACTGGGCCTTCCCTATCGTCTTGCGTTCATGACGATGATCGCGTTCGACTTCATCCCCTTCTTCAGAGAAGCGTTCGATGACACGGTGCGTGCCATCCAGCTGCGCGGAGTCGATATAAAAAGCATTCCTCTGCGCAACCGGCTCCGGGTCTACAGCTACCTGCTCACTCCGGTGGTGGCCAGTGCGCTGATGAAGGCGCGCTATTTAGCCCTTAGCATGCAGACTCGGGGGTTTGGGGCGTTGCCGAAACGAACGATGTATCGCAGTTCGAGCTTCTCAGCGAGAGACTGGATCGTACTGGCACTGCTCTTGTCATTGTTCTTGGCTTTTCTCAGTATCAAGGTACTACCTCGAATGGCGATCTCATGAAATGGCAGGAGCTCTATTCACGACGTAACAAAGTGAGTCTCGTGAGAGAGAATGGTCACGCCATCGTGCGCAAGCAGTTCATCGATGATGAGGGCTATGAAAAGGAAATGTCCGTCTATGAGATCTTGGATGGCAGCACCGTCGCGCATCCGCGTGTTCTCAAAGGTTATGCCGACAATTGCATGTACTTCGAATACTTAGACGCACCGACCGTCTGCGACCTGCTCGAACAAGCCGAGGCTGGTCAGATCGATGAGCTGGTCGTGCGGACTGCCTATGAGAAAATGGTCGATTGGCTCCTCGCCTTCAATAGGTTGACACATCTCTCGATGGGAGATGTGAACGCACGCAACTTCCTCTTCGATGGGCACACTTTATACGGGATCGATTTCGAGAGCACGTGTGCTGTCGGTCCTCTAGAAGTTGATATCGGTCAGGCTCTCGCGTTCCTCATGTCCTATTACCCTGAAGACTCGCTGATCAAACATCGGTTGTACGACTCGACATCCCATTATGCAACAACAAGACACCACCTCGATCAGGCCAGAATCGAAGATTCCTATATCCGTGAACGGCAGATATTGACCGATAGACGGCAACACTTGAAAAAGGGCCGCACGTCTACCGGAAATGAGAATCCCTTAGGCGGGATTCAAGGCGGAAAGGCAGGCATTAACTGCTAAAATAGCGCTATAGAAACATCTTCGTTCCTTTACTCCTAAAACCGTACGGTCATGGATGAAGGACGCTGGTAGGCGAAAGCTTACCTAAGGGTATTTCGGGAAACAGAGATGCCTTCCGTATTTGAGAAGAAGATGGCATGGTTTCGGTGGCCCACGTGCTCCCAGACAGATAAGCAGTCTTCTTCGAAGGCTGCTTTTGTTTTGTATTGTGATCGAGGAAATAGTCGGTTGACGAAAAGGAGAAGAACGATGAAGAGAAAGACCTTGCTTATCTCCCTGGTGAGCATCTGCGTAGTTTTCGCAATGTTGCCGCTGGGGTTCGGAGCAGATGCCTTGAACACCGAGACCCCTTTGCTGCTTGTTACCGGTACCGGTGTCGTAGAAGACGGGAGTACTGCTCCTTTAGTGGGGCGTGAAAAATCCTATACGCCCGACGATCTCAAAGCACTGGCAGGAGATGACGTCGATGTCACCTACCATTACTCATCACGAAACTCCGCATCAGCAGATCGGGTCTATAGCGTCAAAGGGGTACGTCTTGATACGGTCCTTGCCGCTTCTGGATTGACCTCATTCTCTGGAGTGATAAACACCAGAGGTTATGACGGTTTTACCGGCACCTATACCCACGGCACTGACTATAAGTTCTACCCGAACGCGGCTATCACCGATGCTGCTTATCCTACTTTAGAGACCTCTGTGCCGACCGTTCTGGCTTGGGAAGGCTTCTATCGAACAACAACCGGAGGTTCCACGACAGGTATCTCACCGATCATGGTGCTGACCTCCGGGCAGGAATACGTCAACGAGGTGAACAACGGCCGCTTTGCTTCGCGTCTTGGCACCCTTCGTATCGGTGATGCGCTCGTCAACAATGTGCTGACCATCGTTGATGATGTTGCTTCGACCACCAAGGTCTATACACGCTCAGAACTTCTGATGATGCCTCGCGCAACGCGTTATTATGATCGATACGCCCGTGGTGTTCCTCTCAAGACACTCCTTGATGGGGTCGATGACGATGCCATCATCACATTCAAAACACTTGATGATTGGCCCGTATCCAGTAGTGGGTGGACCAAGGCTGAGCTGGTCTCCAAAAATGCGCTGGTCGCATACGAGATCGGAGCTACGGAAGCCGCACTTGCTGGTATTCGTGTAGCTTCCGGTTCAAATGTCGGTTACTTAAGATTCTTTGTTGATGGCGAGCAATCCGCTCAGTATTTCTCGAGCATCACCGTCTCGGCACCCGAAGGTAGTGGTGATGTCGAAGAATTTAAATTCGAGGTCACGGTACCGGCTGGTGGGACCTTCTCCATTCCACTGCATGGGAGCCTTAACGGCACCAACGTGAGCCCCTACCTCAGCCCGAGCCCCTACAATTGGAACATCAACTGGGGGGATGGCTCTGCGGTTCAAACGATTGCTAATACCGATGCAGGAGCCCCACAAAATTCAAATGCAAGTGTGGGTATTCCGCACACCTATACGAGCGCGGGTACCTATACCATCAAGATCACCCCGAATGGATCGACCAGTGCCTGGCTTGGTGCATTTGGTTTTGCTCAACAACCGATCGCTGGCGCAAATAATGCGACCAACAAGGCGCTTGTCACTAAGGTCGTCAGTCCGATAACCCCCTTGATGACGCGGACACCTGCACAGATAGAGGGGTCTGCAGTTGCTCCAAACCGTGAGTGGGTCGGCACGTTCGCTGATTGCGTGAATCTGACCATGGGTGATGATTTCGGCTTTTCTGAGAGCTGGAATGACATCGAGGCAGTCGGTGACTCCTTTGTCATGCAGATGTTCTTTGGGTGCAACAACGCATCCTTTACCATGGGTGATTCATTCAATCTACCCAGTGGCATCAAGACTGCTGGCAGCATGTTTGCCAACTCGCTCTTTGCCAGCTGCAATGGCGCAGCGTTCACCATGAATGAGGTTTTCAACTTACCGAGTGGCTTTACCTCAGTTGGACACACGTTTGCCCAATCACTGTTCGCGAGCTGCTACGGTGCAGCATTCAACATGAATGACGTCTTCACCTTCCCCGCTGGTATAACCTCTGTCGGAAACAGTTTTGCCGCAAGAGCGTTCTATAACTGTAGAGGCGATGCCTTTACGATGAACGCGGTGTTCAACCTTCCTCAGACCATTAACACCATGGGGGATACCTTCTGCCAATACATGTTCGCTGACTGTCGTGGCGCTGCTTTTACCATGAACAGTGTGTTCAATCTCCCGACTGGTATGACCGAGTTCAGTGGTTCGGGCGGTTTTGTGACCAATATGTTCGCTGGTTGCAGCGGACCTGTCTTCAACATGAATACCGTCTTCAACCTTCCTCAAGCGGTGGTCAATCCTGGTTCAAGTTTTGCTACTGCTCTGTTCAACGGATGTAGCGGCAACGCCTTCACCATGAATTCAGTTTTCAACCTTCCTCCTGGGATCACAACAGTAACTTCAGGCTTTGCTTCGACCATGTTCTATCAATGTAGCGGTAACGCCTTTACGATGAACCAGGTCTTCAATTTGCCTTCCGGCATCACCGCAGCTGGTGCCACCTTTGCCTACAATACGTTCAACGGATGCAATGGACCAGCTTTCAAAGTAAATAATGTCTTTGTTTTCCCGACGCTCAGTGAATCAACTACCAATGGCGTCAATACTCTCAATGTCTATGCAGGGACCTTCGCCAACATCGGAAATGCGTCATTGCAAAATCGGACCGCTGCTTCCATTATCGGAGCGAATCCTCTGCCCACAGCCAACAAAGGTACCTTCACCGCAAGTCCAAGCTTTGCCGATCGCCCCTATATCCATACTCGTTGGGGTGGCGATGGACTCGAGCCGCCCGTCATCGCCCTTGAGGTCTATGATGCGGCAAGCTCAACGCCGTCCGTTCCGGTCAAGTCCTTTACCCTTGCCGAGCTGCAAGCCATCGCGACTGTCGAGGGATCTAAGCTCTACAACGTCAGTGGCTATAACACCTTCCCGACCCAGTCAAGCTATCTGAACAACACGGGTCCGACCCTAGAAGGGATACTGACCGCTGCGTTGGGGACCTCGTCTTTGGCAGACTCGATCGCTGATGGATATAATCTGACGGCCACTGCCGCCGATAACGTGTCCTTTAGCTTTAGCAAGGCCCAACTTGTCGAGGATCGCTACTACTATCCCAATGCGACCGCCGGCCTGGTAAACGGTGCGGCTCCCACACCTGCCCAGCTTTCCGGTGCGGTGCTGACCCCACCGTTCCTCTCGCTGACGCAGTCTAGATTCTTCATCGGGCAGCTCGGACCTTCTGAGCAGACCCGCGCGATCTGGGTCCAGTCCATGGTCGGGACCGCTTCAAGTGCCAACATCCCCAAGTTCACCGTCAACTCATCGGCGACGAGTACCATCGCTGAAGATATCGTCATCCAAGACAATGTGGCCTCCTTTACACCAGGTGCGAGCTTTTACCTGGCATCGGCAGCCACACCGGGCAGCGCGCTTAACCTGGGTATGCCCAGGATCTATTCCACGGTCGATGGCAGCGTACCGGTAGCCGGTATCAGCGAGATGTATAACTACGCCACCAACTCCACCCCCTATGGCATCAGAGCCATCACGGCCCCCTCTACACCGGGTGCCTACGAGCTCAAGCTCCTGCTGCATCGCTGGAGTTATGCCGACAAGGTGATCACGATCCCGTTCGTGGTGCCTTACGAGGCCGCCCCGACGGTGACCTCGGTCACCCCGACGGGTACCGGTGCAGCTACCAGTGGCAACATCGTCATCACCTTTGAGCGCGCCATGGATCCTGACACGGCAGGAACGGTCGCGCTCAATGGAGGGTCCGCTCTCGGTGCGGGAAGCTGGTCTGCGGGCAACACCGTCTACACGGTGGCCTATAGCGGCCTTGATCACTCCACCGAGTACACGGTCAACATCTCAGGCTTTGCCGATAGCCTTGGCGCCGAGATGGTAACTGATGGCTCTCATTCCTTTACGACGCTTGCAGCTCCTGCGTACACAATCACCATTACTAACGTGGGCAATGTTGCTGGAGACACGACTGTTTCACTTTCAGCTTCATCTGGCTATGCCGGTGATCCAATCACGCTGAGTTATGTGCTTGGTGACGGTGGTGGCAAGCCTATCAACACGTTGAGTTTCACTGGTGCGACCGGGCTTTCCAACGAAACTTCTGCTGGTGCCAACACTTCACAGGTCTATACGGTCAACGCATCAGATGTGCTCGATGGGACCATTGCGATCATCGCGACATTCGTCCACTCTGATCTCGCTGCACAAACGATCGCATTCCCCAATGCGAATGCAGGAGTTACCAAGACCTTCGGAGAGGTCAACTTCACCAATGCGGCGACACTGCAAGGCGTGGGTGGCGAAGGTGCAATCACCTATGAGTCCAGCAATACGTCAGTCGCCACCGTAGATCCGGTGAGCGGTGAGGTCACAATCATCAGTGTGGGAGCGACCACGATCACTGCTACCAAAGCAGCGTGCTCTGAATTCTCGCAAGCTCAGGCGAGCTACGTATTGACCATCAACAAAGCCTCGAAGGCTGCTCCACAAGGTCTCTCGAAAACCGATGAGACCGCAACAGCGGCAAAAGATGGGTGCATAACCGGTGTCGACACCTCGATGGAATATAGCTCTGATGGAACGAACTACCTGCCCGTGAGCGGATCAACGATCGTTGGATTGGCCCCGGGTACCTACTTCGTGCGCTTCTGCGAGACCGATACCCACGAGGCCAGCGATGTAGTAGCTCTGGCTATCGCAGCTTATGCTGAACCGACTCGCTATAACCTCGTCGTTGTCAGTGGTGTCGATACCACAGCGGCAGGGCCCTACGAGGCTGGCCAGATCGTCAGCATCACCGCTGATCCTGCGCCAAGTGGTAAAGTGTTCGCAGGTTGGACCGGAGGTAATGGAGGAAGCTTTAGCGATCCGAGCATGGCGACCACTGTCTTCACCATGCCTGCTAACGATGCAACGGTTGTCGCAACCTATAAAGACATTGGTGGGCAAAATCCTCCGAAGCCGAATCCAGGTGGAGATACTGGCAGCTCTGCACAAATCCAACCTACTCCAAAGACTGGTGATAGTACCTCTATTCTTCTTTGGGTTGCGCTCACAGGTCTGAGCGGGGCAAGCTTGCTCGTTTCTCGCATCAGCTCGAAAAGAAGGACATCTTCGGATCGGTGAGCGGTAATAGGTATCAGTACCTTGATAATTCGAGGTTCGAGAACGCCCCCAGAAATGGGGGCGTTCCACGTTTACTCAGATCCAATGTCGCGCTACCGTGTTATTGAGAACTCGTCGATGATGTCCGATCGATCATTGAATGTCGTCACCGACATCTTTGTTTCGTTCACTTCGACCAAAGTCGCCGATGGCGTATCGAGATGCACCTCAAAGTCCGATTCTTGCAAGGGTACATGATAAGATTTCGCAGAAGCATTCCCGATGATCTGGACAAG
>WQXV01000013.1 GCA_009781565.1 Actinomycetes bacterium | reverse complement strand
CACCGCGCTCGCGGCAGGGGACTACCATAGCCTGGCGCTCGCCGCAGACGGCACCGTCTGGGCGTGGGGATTCAATGCCAACGGACAACTCGGTGACGGCACCACTGACGAGCGGACCAACCCGACGCGCGTCACCGCGCTTGACGGCAAGGATATCATCGCGGTGGCTGCTGGCGGATATCACAGCCTGGCGCTCGCCGCAGACGGCACCGTGTGGACGTGGGGCTATAACGCCTTCGGCCAGCTCGGTTTGAGCGATTACAGCCACCGCAACGTCCCAACCCAGGTGGCGGCGCTTGACGGTAAAGACATCGTCGCGATCGCGGGTGGCGACTCATTTAGCTTGGCGCTTAGCGACGACGGTCGCGTCTGGGCCTGGGGCGAAAACTCTCAGGGCCAGCTCGGTGACGGTACGACGGATCAGCATCCCAGCCCGGTCGAGGTCACGGGACTGGCGGACGTGAAGGTGACGCAAATCGCTGCCGGTACCCAACACAGCATAGCGGTCGGCTCTGACGGGTCACTATTTTGCTGGGGTTACAACGGTTACGGGCAGCTCGGTATGGGTGACCTCGTCGATCGGCACACCCCGACCCAGGTCGCAGCACTAGCCGACACGCAGGTGACGGCGATCGCTGCCGGAGCCTCCCACAGTCTTGCGCTAGCAGCGGACGGTTCCTTGTGGGCGTATGGTTACAACAACAGTGGCCAGCTGGGAGTCGGGAGCCACGCCACCCAGTCGCTTCCCGTCGAGGTGAGCGACCTCGCAGATTCCGGTCAGCTCGGGGCGGTGACGGCGATCGCAGCCGGCGGCTCGCATAGCTTGGCTCTGGATGCACAGGGAGCATTGTGGGCGTGGGGCGCCAATGCGAATGGACAGCTCGGCATCGGTACGACCGTCGAGCAGACACGCCCGGTCAAGCTCGATACACCAGCCGACAAGGTGCTCACTGCGTTTGCTGCGGGACGTCAGCACAGCCTTGCGTTCGCGCGGATCGCGCAGCCCGAGTTCGTCTTCACCAACCGGTATATCAAGGCGCCCGTGCATCCGCCGGTCCAGCCTACGCCCAACCCGATGGTTCCGACGACCGGCGATACCTCGAACCTGTTCTCGGTAAGCGCTTTCATGCTGACAGGGTGTGTGATTATGATCGTTGCGAAGGTACGCAGATCGGCACCTTCAAAGTCAGCCAGCCGATAACGCTAGAGTCCCGCAGTAGGGCGATCGATCTGACGGTCACCTATGATTATTCGCATGACATGTCGGAGCGACCGACGGTCAAGAAAGCGACTCTTACGGTAGCCGCCGATGATGCCTCTATCATGAAAGATCAGGCGACGTCTGTGCACCTCATCCAGCGTATTCTTTCTTGACTATTATAACGTAGTCATCTATACTGAATACAATATCGTAGTCACATAAAGCACGGTAAGAGATGAGGCGTGCATCATGATTATTACTACCGAAGTCAGGAATGCCTACACGTTGGGACAAGTCATCCAACAAAGTCGCATGCAACAAAACCTCAGCCAACGCGACCTTGCCAAACTCCTTGGTGTCAGCCAGAAGTGGGTCTGGGAAATGGAGCAGGGCAAACCGGGGCTTCTTATGGACAGGCTCTTCAGAACGCTTGACCAGTCAGGAGTCACCTTACAGGCATCCTTTGAGGTGAAAGAGAGCGATCAAGCATGAGCACTCTTAACGTTGAGCTCTATGGTGAGCTGCTCGGATATCTAAAACCGAAGGGAACCAGTTTCGTTTTTGAAACAAACACGGCGATATTTGAGCGATATCCAATCGCATCGCCTCTTCTGAGTCTTGCAGCTCCGCTCCTGCCACAACTCACACCCCTGCAACAAAAGCGCGCGATGAATTTTTTCTCGGAGCTCTTACCTGAAGGGCGTAACTTGACATGGCTTATGCAATCCCTGCCTCCAGCAGAACAAAACACGTATGGATTGTTGCGTAAATATGGGAAAGACAGCGCGGGAGCACTCATTATCTATGATCCCCACGATCCTGCTGCAGCCAAGAAACCAAAAAGAGAAAAAGTGGATGCGGGAAAAATACGATATCTTCTCGAAAACATGCCTCAAGCACCACTTGCCAACTCGCCACTCTCGGGAAAGACCTCATTAGGTGGCGTGCAGGGAAAGATCGTGCTGGCAAGAAAAGACGACTCGTGGTATCGCACCCACTATGGTTCGCCATCGACGCATATTCTAAAACCGGTCGTTGCCGACTATCCCACCATGATCTATGACGAAGCATTCGGTATGCAGTTTGCTCAAAAAGCCGGCTTGACCGACCATTCGGTATGGATCGAGAATTTCGATGGAGCGGACGCATTGATAATTGAGCGCTATGATCGCAGTGCCGATCTTGCCGATGGTCGGATACATCAAGAGGATTTCAATCAAGCTCTTGGCGCGCACGGTGACCAAAAGTATCAGGAAATCGGGGGAAAGGTGAGCGCGGAGCGCATCGCAATGATGCTCGAGCGCTTTGGGCACCTTGAGGACGTAAAAGCTTTTGCATCTCAGTTGCTCTTCGCACTCGCTATCGGAAACTTAGATATGCACGCGAAAAACATCAGCATCTTTCATTATCCTGATGCGAGCATCTGTCTCACTCCGACCTATGATCAGGTTCCGTTGTGGCATCAACCGACCGACGGGAGAGTTGCACTCGCGATAAATGGTGAACATTGGTTTCCGAGCATCAATCACTCACATATAGAAAAAGAATTGCTCTCATGGAAGAGCCAGGCTTTTCCAGATAAAACAACAGTAGACGAGTTTATTGAGCATCGCTTTGATGCATGGCGCTCCATTCTTGATCAGGTGCCCTTGCATGATAAAGCCTATCCGAGGCTGCGCGAAGATATTGCGGGTCACCTCGCGCGCTTTCTTTCAAAAAAGTAGGAGATTTCGCTTATGGCGCGCCCTATAGGATTCGAACCTATGACGTCCTGATTCGTAGTCAGGCCCTCTATCCAGCTGAGGTAAGGGCGCGCATCAAGCAGTGTTTCATGGTGCCACGACCGTAGCGCAGTGTCAAATTGCAAAAAGAGGTGAGAGGGTACGAAAAGCTGTTTTGACCCCTATGGTAGTACCAGTTCTCGAAAACATGCGACATTTATTTACTGCGCAGCGAACGAAACATTATAATCATGGCTCTCGAAATAGGTATACTCACTTCGATCGTCCATGTGCCAAAAAACCCTTACTGAAGAGGGGCGTCGAAATCCGTCCTTCTCTTGGTAGTCGTTATACTCGATCGTCCAAGTTCGTGGCACCATCTCTGAGCCCGTATCGTAGTATCTGTCGTCGGTGTCGAATCGAATGATCTCACCTACCTCGTTAAGGGTGTAGACCCCAGACGCACTTACACCACCCCAGGTCAGCGTAGCTTTCACATGAGTCTTGTCAATGAGCTCCCATGTTACGTAGTCTTGGAGGAACAAAGAAGGCATCAATATCGCATCAGCCAAAGCAGTAACAAGTTGCGCTTGGCTCATCTCATCACCCTCGGTATAACCCACGGTGAAATGCTTTGCCAACTTGATGGTCATGGAACCTTCCCCATCTATCACCGAGTCTTTGCCGCTAAGCGGAATCCCATACATTTTTGCATGGATGAATGCATGGCGATCGGGACGGGTCACGAAGTTGTATTGCTCATAGCGGATCTTGATCGGACTATCGCCTGGTGATATCACAAAGTCTGCTTCGGTAAAGTCAGCATACATGTGATCCATCACCGGTGTGTCAAGGTAGCCGCAGTAGGCAATATAGTTCCTTATGGGTTCGGGAAGCTGCTCGATCGCATCGTGAGAAAAAACCGCATCAGTCTGGCTTCTGTCGGTCTCATGAAAGGATCGATTCACCTCGTCATGGTATTGACGATAAAGCCCAGAACCAGGTAGAGAGAGATACACCACACTCATGATAACGATAAGAGTGAATACTATGAAAATGGTCATGAGCTTGCTCCTCCTTTTTGAGGTATTCATCGTGTACTCGCATCAACTTTTGTCTGGCTGAGAGCAAGTACGTTCTCATTCAAGCTGCGAATCCCTTCATAGAGTTGCGCAACTGTCTTCTCGTCGATCCCCTCAAAAAGTGATTGGAGAAAATCTCTTTCTATGCCTTCGCGCCGTGAGAAGTATTCTCTGCATTGGCTCGTCAAAGAGATCGATACCACTCTTGCATCGCTTGGATCCCTTTGCATTTTGAGAAATCCCTGCTCCTGCAAGATAACAGCCAGCTTTTTTACGTTCTGATATGAGGTGCCAGTGAGTGCAGCAGCCTCACTCATGCTGACAGATTCCTTGCCGCTCTTTGTAATTGCGGCAATGAGAAGCCATTGCTTGATCGACATGTAGTCTGAAACCTTGTCGCCCAAAGCTTGGAGTTTGTTTGACAGGACAAAGATGCTGCCAAAGATATATGCCTTATGTTCGATGCTCGTCATTGATCTCCTCCTCATCTATTTAAATAACCAGTTATATATATTATACAACTAGTTATATATCTGTCAAGAGTCGCCTAGAGAGGCACAGCCACATCAGTATCGATGCACTCCGATGTTCTTGTGGGTTTGGTTTGTGAGCAGTACCATGAATCTACCAGACGATGATGGAGGATATCATGTCAAAAGCAAGGAATCTCACGTCCGATCGGTCGATTCTTGTAGGGATGCTCCTGATACTTATAGTGTTGAGCGCGCTTGCCCTTTCTGCCTGTGGAGCGACCAGTCCTGATGTCGAGCCGACCGATGAGCCCACCACCGAAGAGTTCACTTTTGAGAATGAGGAGTCTCGTCAGGCATTCGCCTATTTCAACGAGCTGCTCAAGATTCCTCGTGGTTCGCACAACGAGCAGGCAGTCAGCGACTTTCTTGTCTCCTTCGGTAAAGACCTGGGTTTGGAGGTCGTCCAAGATGAGTCGCTCAACGTGGTGATCCGCAAACCGGGAAGCGAGGGACGTGAGGACGAGGAGCCCATCATCTTGCAGGCTCATATGGATATGGTCTGCGAGAAGAACGAGGATGTCGTCCATGATTTTCTGGTCGATCCCATCATCCCGATCATCGAGGGCGGTTGGATCACTGCGGATGGGACCACCTTGGGTGCCGATAACGGAGCCGGTCTATCGATCATCATGGCAGCCTTGGCATCGGATACACTCTCACATCCTCCTATCGAGGCGCTCTTTACCACCAATGAGGAAGACGGTATGGATGGAGCGGCACATTTTGATGCGGCCAATCTCAAAGGCCGACGCCTGATCAATATGGACTCTGAGACCGAAGGGACCTTCTGCATCAGCAGCGCGAGCGCAATCCGCGTCACTGCGGTGGTGCCGATTGTCAAGGAAGCGGCACCGGCAGGTCTTGCGACCTACAAACTCGATGTCAAAGGTCTGCTTGGCGGGCACTCCGGGGTCGATATCAACCGAGGACGTGCCAATGCCAATATCGTGCTGGCACGAGTGCTGTACGCGCTCGGCGATATCAATCTGGTCAGCTTCGAGGGTGGCTCCGCAGAAAACGCCATCCCGCGCGAGAGCCATGCTACCGTCATGTTCAGCGAGGTCGATCGCTCGGCGTTCGAAGAGGCGATCGACCAGCAGGTAAGTGAACTGAAAGCCGCCTATCCAGACGATGCCGGTCTACAGGTCACCTTGACGCCGACCGATGCAGCTGATCAAGCCATGAGTAGCGAGCTCAGCTCACGGATCATCAACGCCATCGCCGATATGCCCAATGGGATGTATACGATGAGCCCGTCTATCGCCGATCTGGTCCAGACTTCAAGCAACCTGGGTGTCATCGAGATGGACGGTGACGAGATAACACTTGTCATGAAGCTGCGCAGCTCATCGGATGAGGATGGGGAGGCGCTCAAGGATCTGATCGTAGCGCATGCTCAAAGCGATGGCGCGAAGACCGAGGTGGAGTATCAATACCCCTCCTGGGAATTTCGAGAGGTCTCACCTCTGCGTGACCATATACAGGAAGTCTACCTCGACCTGTACGGCACCGAGTCGAAGACCGAGGCGGTACATGCGGGACTTGAGACCGCGTTCTTCGCTCAGAAGATGCCGGATGCGGACCTGATCTCGATCGGTATGGACGTATTCGATGTCCACACTCCCGACGAGCGTATGGATCTTTCCTCGTATGATCGGACCGGAGCGTTCCTCTTCCGCATTCTTGAGACTATGTAACTCAGTTTGACATACTGTGTAGCACACTATATAATCTGAATACCAGTAGACCGAGAGGCTGCCCGGATGGGAAAAGATGAATTGGTATCAGGCTTCGTGTTGGAGTTGCGCCGCGGAACGGTCGTCCTTGCGGTGCTTGCCAAGCTCAAAGAACCCACCTATGGCTATCAACTGATCAAGGAGCTTGCCGATACCGGTATCGCCATCGAAGCCAACACCCTCTACCCTCTGCTGCGGCGTCTGGAGAGCCAGAAGCTGCTGGAAAGTTCGTGGAACACCGATGGCGCCAAGCCACGCAAGTACTACGGCACCACGAAACTGGGCAAAGAGGTTCTTGCCGATCTGACAGCGCAGTGGAACACGGTCTCAAAATCGATGAATACCATGCTAGGGGAGTGAACCGATGAGCAATGAACTGATCGATCGCTATGTCTATGCCGTATCGCGCCATCTGGATCCAAGGGAGCGCGACGAGGTCGCGCGCGAACTCGAAAGCCTGATCGGCGACATGCTCGACGAGCGCTGCGGGGTCATCACTCCGACCGATAAGGATGTGCGTGTCGTATTGACCGAGCTGGGAACTCCGCAAGAGGTCGCGATGCAATACAGTGGGCAGAAGGATCAAGCGTTGATCAGTGGTACCTACTATCTGCACTATAAGCGCATCCTCAAGCTGGTGCTTCCCATCGTCGCGGTCGCGATCCCCTTTGCCGTTTTGCTCGGCTTTTTCTTTGACGAGCAGACCGTACGCACGTTCACCAATCCGATCCAGCTTTACGCCACCTTATTCGGACAGCTGGTCGGTGGCATGTTCGGAGGGGTGATCCAGGCATTCGCGATCATCACGGTGATCTTTGCCATCATGGAGCGTCGGCAGGTCGATTTCAGTGAGTCAGATCTCGCGATGGATCTGCCTGAGGTCCCCCAACGCAAGGAACAGATCATGCCGTGGGAGCCGATCTTCGGCATCGTCTTCTCGATCCTTGCCGCCATTGCGTTCCTGATCCTTCCCGAGGTCATCGGAGTGTGGTTCGGTGAGGCCGATGGTTGGATCCCGGTCTTTTCAACCTCAGTCATTCGCAGCCTCTGGCTACCGATCGCGGTCTGGCTCATCTGCGGGATCGCCAAAGAGATCGTCAAGCTGATCGATGGACGCTACAGTCTGCGCGTTGCTCTGGTCACCACCTTTGCCAACGCCATCATGTTCTTCTGCGCGTTCGTCGTCATGCTCAACCCCCACATCCTCAACCCACAGTTCACCGCGCGGATAGAAGGATTTCTGATCAGCGAAGGCATCTTGAGTGGCACAGGCGGAGAGATGATCGCACAATGGATCGTGCACGCCAACCTCCTCTTTCTGGCGATCATCGGATTCGCGCTGCTTATCGATAGTCTCACCAGCATGTTCAAAGCGGTGCGAAGTTCGCAAAAATACTCCGATGCTGTTGCAAAATATCCAATTTAATTTAGAGTATAAGTGAGGGAAATGCATAAAGACCGTATGGTTTCGGGCGCATTTCGCAAGAATGGTTCTAGCGTATTGGGATTCGAACGAAAGGAAGGTCTATGAAGATGTCGAAAGAAATGCTGCGTAGGTTCTCCGTCGTACTGGCATTGGTACTGGTGCTCTCCATCAGTTTGGTGCCGGTCGTAGCTTTTGGAGCGACCGATGATGCGGCGGCGACCGATGATGCGGCGGCGACCGCAACAACGGATGCCGACGATGCAGCTAAAGACACCGACGACGTGGTGACGACCACCTACGAGGTCGACAAGGTGGAGAAAACCTCCGATTTTGATTGGTGGTGGCTCTTACTGCTTCCGTTGGCAGCCCTGCTTGCTTGGTTCCTTCTTCGTAAGAAACCAGAGACTGCAGTAGTCGAGGTTGCTGAGGTCAAAGATGTTGTCGTTGAAGATGTAGTCGAATACGACGACAAGAAGATCTAGAAGACACTCAATTCATTAAGGGAGAGAGGCTGCCTTGGGCAGCCTCTCTTTTTGATCAGTTATGCTCCGGAGCCATCCTCCACTGTACCTTGATCGGATCTTTCATCTCGAATCCCATCGAGCTCAGCGCCGCTGCGATATCATCGACCGACTCACCGCTCCAGCCATACGCGCCAAAGGCCAGGCCGACGCGGTCCTTGGGCTTGAGCCCCTCCAGATAGGAGAGGAAGCCGGCCACCGAAGGCAGCATGTGGTTGTAACGCGTGGACGATCCCACAAAGATATAGCGCGACTCGATCAGGTCGCCGATGACGACCGAATAGTGGGTATCTGCCAGACTGAACACATTGACGTGATGCTTGCTCGCCTCGTATTCTTCGCGCAGCTTCTCGGCGATCTCGGCGGTCGAGCCCCACATCGAGTCATAGACGATGGTGACCTGATGTCCGTCGGTCGCGCCACTCGCCCAACGGGCATAGGCCGCGATGATATCGGGCAGGAACGTTGTGAGTACCACCCCATGCGAAGGACAGACCATATCGACCTCGATCTGCGCGACCTGTCCGAGCAGCTTGGTGACCTGCATCCCCCACGGCATCACGATGTTGGCGTAGTAGTTCTGCGCACAATCCATGAGTTTCTCTTTGGCGACCTCGGTATCGATCCGCTCACCGCTACCGATATGCTGACCGAGCGCATCGTTCGAGAACAGGATCTTGCGCGCTGGCAGATAGCTCGACATCGAATCGGGCCAATGCACCATCGGCATCGGGATGAAGTGGAAGGTCAGCTCGCCCGTGTCGAGCTTGTCGCCTTCTCCGACGACGTTGAACGTGTAAGTGCTGTCCGGATAGTAGGCGGCCAGTGCCTTTTGCGCATTGGCTGTTCCATAGAGTTGTGCCGCAGGATAGGCCTTGACGATCGCGGGCAGCGCGCCACTGTGATCGGGCTCACAGTGGTTGACGATGATGTTGTCGATGAGGCGATCTCCGATGATCGAAGCGATGTTTTCCAGCAGCTCCGCAGCGAAGTTTGCACGGACAAAATCGATGAGTGTGACCTGCTCGTCGACCACCAGATACGAGTTGTAGGTCGTGCCATAAGGAGTCAGAGCTTCATCGAACTCAGGAAGATCCGGATCGAGGGCACCGACCGCATAGACGCCTTTCTTCAGTTCAAGCGCACCAGCCATCATCCTTCGACTTTCTTAAAGAGGCTTTTTGCGGTGCCGCACATCGGGCAGGTGTAATCATCAGGTAGTTTATCGAAGGGGGTGTCGCCATTATAGTGCCACCCACAACCACCACATACATAGGTATCCATAATCAATCCTTTCCTTTTTGGTCTCGACTCCGTCTTACATGAAAGTGCGCTATACTACGACCTCATCGAAGGCACTTTTCGGCGCACCGCACATCGGGCAGGTGAAATCATCACCGAGCTCCTCGAAAGGCGTATCTCCGTCATAGACCCAGCCACAGACACCGCACACATATTTGACCATGACGCCTCCTTCTCTTCGGGCAATACTGATGCCATTGTACACTGACTTATATATGATTTTGATGTAATTGAGCCTGCGACAATTCGCTGGCGCGTTGCATGGCTACGATATACTAGAGCTGGACAAAGCAGGAAGGATGGGAGCGGTATCATCACCGCTTCGGTCACCGACGAGAGGAGTCGACGATGTTCGATCGAGTAGCCATAAAAGCACGTGCGCGAGAGATTCTCAAACTCAATCTGGGGCACCTGATCGCAGCCTATGTCATTGCGATGTTGATCCCCAGTTTCTTGACCGGAAGCTCGAACGGAACGAGCACCTCGTTCAACAATGTATTTGCGACCCAAAGCCATGATGGGTTCTCACGCTACAACGCGCTGTGGCCGATCATGATCGGACTCATCATCGTTTTTGCGATACTGGCGTTCATCTTCAGTTTGATCTTCATGGTCTATGGCGTCTTGGGCACCGGAGCGTTCCAGCGTATGGCGCTCAAGGCTTACGATGGCGTCGATGTACGTGTCGGAGACCTGCTTGAGATCAAGGACTACTGGCCCAAAGTGCTGGGGCTCTACCTCTGGATGTATCTGCGCATCTTCCTGTGGGGTCTGCTCTTCATCATTCCAGGGATCATCGCCGCGTATCGCTATGCACTGGCACCCTATCTGCTCTTCGAGGATCCCTCGAAGGGTATCAACCAGGTCATCGACGAATCCGCCGCGCTCATGAGGGGCTTCAAAGGTGAGCTTTTCATGTTCGATCTGAGCTTTATCGGCTGGTGGCTGCTGTGCATCGTGACCTTCGGTGTCGCCACGCTCTGGGTGGGTCCGTACTATCAGGTAGCGCGCGCGGGAGCCTATCGCGCGATCCGCTATCTCTCATCCGAGCGCCTGGCTGCTGCAGGAGCGCCGGTAGCAGCACCGATCGCTGGAGTCGACCCCAATGTGGTGACCCAAGCGATCGAGAGTGATGCTGTTGATGAGGGATATACCGAAGTAGAAGCAGAGTTCGAATCTGCTGACGATAGTTTGGGGAGTGTTGTTGTTGAGGATTACGACATTGAGGAGGAACCAGACATGAGCATGAAAGATACCCTGGAAGCGGCCATTGTCGAGCCGGTCAAGGAACTTGAGGAACTCGCCGAGGAAAGAGAAGCACGTCTTGAGAGCGATGTCGTGCCGATCGCCGAGGTCGATGTCACCGAGGTACCTGTCGAGGCTGTTGAAGGCTGCGAAGACGTGATCGTCGAAGAGTAACACTCACGAGCAAGAGAATGTGTCGAGAAAACGAGCCTCCCGATCCGGGAGGCTCGTCATATACCGGGGCGATCAAAGTGCGCAGATCGTCTGAGCCCCGATAACTAGAACTCGAGAGTCGCGATCGGACGCAATGATTCGAGGTTGAGCACGGTGATACCTGAGGGCGAGCAGACATAGAGGTGATCATCGATCAGCACGCCGCGGGCATTGAATGCCTCATCTATCCTGGCCGTTGGGCGCTGGTAGAACCCGTACTCATCGTAACCGAACAGCATATAGCCGTTATCGGCAGGAAACCCGATCAGATCGAGGGAGGGAAGCACCAGGATCGCTTTGTGGTCAAAGAGCGCTTCCGAGTAATAGATATCGGTGATGAAGGTGTCAAGTTCACGCACATCACGCGGATCTGAGGTATCGAACATCGAAAGCTTGATCGTCTCAGTCCGATCGGTGTACTCGTCGACATCCAAGCCCAATCCGAAGAGCAGACCCGGCCCATACACATGCAAATACCGTGAGAATCCCGGGATCTTGAGAGCGCTCAGCACGCGGGGAGCTTTCGGATTGGACAGATCGACCGCGAAGAGAGGATCGGTCTGGCGAAAGGTCACGAAGTAGCCGATATCTCCGGCAAAACGAACCGATTTGACAGTTTCGTTTGGAGCGAGATCGGTGATCTTTCCGATGACGTTACCATCCAGGTCGAGCACGAACAGCGCGTTGGTCTGAGCAGCGCGGCTGAGGGTATCGTCATATATCGGTGAGCCACTCGAATCGTAATAGCGTGTTCTCTCGCTACCCGTGATAGTCGTGACCACTCGGACAGTATCTTGATATTGATCGATCGAGAACTGGTTGAGAAGCTCACCGGGGACTACCGACTCGTTCCGAAAGTTCAACGCGCCCTGATCGATCGAGAAACGGACCAGATGAGTGGTGTTTCCTTCATAGATATACTCGGCATCATATCGGGAGTCACTATGTGAGTCGATGCGATACTCCTCGTAGTTGCTTTGCGCGATGAACAGGTTGTCAAGACTCATATAGACGATCGAGTCGTAGCCGAACAACGTTTTCCCATCGAGGTGCTCCCCGGTCTCCGTCGAGATCGAGGTGACCACGATATAGCTGGTCGATGCCGGATTCTCGGGCATGATGATATCGCGTGAATCCATGGCGGTCTCCTCGGTATCGCGAAATAGCGAGGGAACAAAGGTACGCGGATCACCTTTGACCGGTCGATTCTCCAGATGGTGGGTCGTGATCAGGTAGACTACCCCATCTTT
>WQXV01000012.1 GCA_009781565.1 Actinomycetes bacterium | reverse complement strand
GTGCTCCCTATACCACACCGGTCAGGCGTCTTGACGAAGCGGGCGCCGTACGCAACATCGACGTTGCCGATCTAGAATAGCATTACAGAAAACCCAAAAGGACAATAGCTACGTTTGGGTCTCGTATGTCTTGTCTATCGTGTTGTATCGATCAGACGCTGAGGATGCGTGTAGACGATGGCCTTGCCACCGCGGACATATCCAGCAAGTGTGATTTTCAGCTCGTCTGCGATCTCGGCAGCAAGATCGGTCGCGGCACTCCTTGAGGCGACAAAGGGGACACGCGATTTCGCAGCTTTGACGATCATCTCATAGGAGACCCGCCCACTTGAGAGCAGGACTGACCGTGAGGTATCGATCCCCTCAAGCCAGGCATGGCCCAACAGTTTATCGACAGCATTATGGCGTCCGATATCCTCGCGGACCAAGACCAGCTCACCATCGATGACCATCCCACAAGAATGGCAACCTCCGCGCTGACGATACTCGACGCTTCGTGTCGCCAACTGTGACATCCATTCATGCAAGTCTGCTGCATCAACGGTCATATCCGAGTCGATCGGTTCGATGCCGCGCGCATGACCCAAACTTGAGAAGGTGACCCCTTTTCCGCAACCACTGGTCACATAGCGTGTGCCGTGTATCAGATCGAGCGGTACCTCTTCATGGCTACGTACATAGACCAACCCTCGCTTGGCATCAAGGTCCAACCCATCGAAGAGCGATCGATCACTCACCAGACCCTCGGCCAGCAGAAACCCAAGTGCCATATCACCGATGTCGGTCGCGGTCGCTTGAACAGTCGCAATCTCGACCCCATTGAGATAGATTGTGATCGGAGTCTCACTCGGCATCTTACGACCCGCTTCAAGCAACGACATGACCCGTACCTTTTTGGGGCTTGTACACTCCTCATGAACATCTGAAAGCTCAGCATGGGCGTCAACAACCTCGTCATGGCTGCTCTTGCGCATACGTGACTGCGCTTGAGAAAAATCTGCTTGGGTATTGATGTTGAAAAAGGTTGCAAGGCCCGGATCGATCGCTTCGAGCTCGCTTCGTGCGATCTCCTTGACGTCGAGCTCATCGAACATCGCAACGATCCGACGCCTCCCGCTGGTAAGGACCTTCCTACCTGCTGGTTCGATCGCTTCAACGCGATAGAGGGCAAGGAGAGGTTCAGGTCCTTGAGGTCCGACCGGGATGACCACGTCATGCTCTGCGCACTGCGCGCACAGATAGTTGACGATATCAGCATTGATCCAGGGCATGTCGGCAGCACTGGACAGTATCCATTCGTTCTCGACGTGACTGCATGCGGTGACGAGACCACCCAAAGGTCCTTGATAAGCGACCTCGTCAGTGGTGACGACGATATCATCCGGCAGCTTATCGAGAGGGAGTTCTTCAGGCCTATTGGTCACAATGATGGTCTGACCAGCGAGAGGATAGAGTGCTTCGACCACATGGAGCAGCAAGGTCTGCCCGCCTAGTTCCATCTGGGTCTTGTCGACTCCCATACGCTGAGAGCGACCGCCGGCAAGAATGACGGCGGTCACATCACGAGGCGTTATCGGTCCTTTAGTCGGCAAAACCCTCACCGGCGATGACGGCATCGAGGAGGTCTTCTAACACCAACTCCTCGACGCGAGGGTTGCAAAAGCGCCCCAAGCTGGTCTCATCGACCACCTTGAGCGTCCCTCCGCAATCCTGACATGCGTAGACACGATGGGCCTTATCGGTCTCGTTGAAGAAGAACTCGATCTCATCTTGACGTACATTGCCACAGCGTGCGCACTTTATACGTGGATAATTCCACGTATAGTCGCACAACGAGCACCACAGATCGCGCGAGCCACCATGAGCCTGTCCCTCATTGCGCAAGATACCGAGGGCAGCAGGAGCACCACATATCGGACATACTCCCAGATCAGGCGCCTTTGCATCGAGCTTTCCGACTGCAGCTGCTGCAGCGCTCGCACGTGGTTGCAGTGCGCTGACGGTAGCCAGTGCGAGGATCGTCGCCTCGTCGCTATCCGGCGCAAAACCACACTGATCGCACAAGCGCACGATCAGGTCCTCAACGTCATCTGAAGAGATCTCAGTGAGCTCATCGATTCTAAAGTCATCGGCGAAGAGGGGAGAGGTTGCCTCTTTGAAACCATCATGATGCCCGTCGAGAAAGGTGATCATCTCGCGTAGATCTTCGGTCACGCTCTTCTGCTCAAGCGCTTCTTGCGCATTCCAGAGGTCTGTGAAAAAACCAACGAGCTTGTCTCCCAGATCAACACGATACAACTCAAGGGCTTCGATGGTGCTTGTCATACTCATAGTCTCTCCTTTAGCGGCTTTGCTGCTCGACGTACCTGATTAAATCATACTAGAATGCGTTGATTCGAGTGCGCTATAACCAGTAGGGCGGAACTGCCATTCCGCCCTACCGTTAGCACAACACAAAATGCATCCTTGTAAGTGTATTTTGTGTGCTACTGAAAAAGAGTGCAGGCTCCTACATCTCTTTTACATTCTCACAAGACGCAAGCTCGTCATCTGCCCAGTGACCCCAGTGGTACTTGGCATCTTCGGCACTTGCGTACCCATCTCCGAACACATATCGGGCACTTCCACGGTACGGCTGGAAGATACCTGCGCCCAGATAGATATGGACGACCATAAGTATCGACCAACCGAAGAAGGACATGACATGCCCGAACTTCGAGAGCGAGAAGAGCCACTCAGGGATGTTGGGCATGCCGATCCACATCAGTACTCCCGTTATCATGAAGATGAAGATCAAGAAGTACATGACCGCATCGGAGATCCTCTGTCCCGATTTGATGAACCCTTGTTTGGGCATATGCTGCTTTTTCGGGTTGAACAGATACGGGACGAACTTCTTCATGAACTCGAGATCATCTTTGTTCCACTTGGCGAAGATGTTCTTGAAGGTGTGTATGAAGTTCGAGGGACGGATGATCCAACTGATCAGCGGGACCGCCACGAAGAGCGCTCCCAAGATCCTATGAAGTGTCATCTGTGCACGTAGGAACTCTGGACTTACCAGCTCACGCAGGAAGGGGAAGAACATGAATGCTCCGCCGATCCCCAGCCCCAGACCGCAGATTGCAAATATCCAGTGGTTGAGGCGCGCAAGCGCGTCGTGGCGTTTGATATATTGAGCCATTATGCATCCCTCCCATCTTCAATGACCATTTCTTCGACAACGACCTCATCGGGTCTTCCATAGTCCTCAGGATAGGCATGCTTAAGTGCCTCAGCCTGTGAGAAGTGGCGACCACCGATAAAGCTGGCAACAGCCACTGCACTGATACCCAGTACTCCGAGCACGGTAAGCGGTTGGAGCCATCTTTCAGCCTGCTCAAGGATGTTCTCCTTGGGATTCAGAGGCATACCATGTGCTTCTGCTCCGTAGGGCAGCACTTGAATGACGTGCAGGCCGTCCATCTCGTTCTCACCATAGACCATGGCATCAGGACGGATCGGTTTGATCTCAGCAACACGCGCCTTTGCCTTCTCAAGCATCTCCTCACGCGTTCCGAATTGGAGTGCAAGGGTCGGGCAGGTCGTCACACACGCAGGTTTGAGCCCGTTTGCGATACGATCCTGACACATCCAGCATTTCCTCGATCTTCCATCGTTGTCGTTGAAGTGGGGGATGTGGTACGGACAAGCCGTCGCGCAGAATTGGCAGCCGACACATTTGGAGGTGTCAAGCGCTACCGAACCTTCCGCGGTGTGATAGTATGCTCCAGCAGGGCAGACCTTCGCACATGCCGCGTCAGTACAGTGCTGACAGGCGTTACGCCCGAATGCCCAGCCGATCCCATCATCATCATTGCCCGCGACTTCATTGAATGTGATACGCAGCCACGTGTTACCACTGTTCTCTTTCGGGCTTTCATAGCTTCCGGTCCACTCGGGTTGCTCGAGCGGGGAGGGAAGCCGGTTCCACTGCTTGCAGTTGATCTGGCAGCCTTTGCATCCTGTGCATTTCGAGGCATCGTAATAGATTGCATTATCAGCCATCTAGATCACCCCTTCTTCCTAATGTCGACAAGGAATGCTTTCGACTCCGGGATGCCAACGTTTGCATCACCCGCATTCGGGACCAGCTCGTTGGCGGTCGCACCCTTTGCAAGGCCCTTGCGACCCCAGTGCCACGGCATACCGACCTGATGGACGGTCTTACCATTGATCGTGAACGGTTTGATGCGTCCGGTGACCAAGGCTTGAGCCGTCACGGTACCACGATTGTTGAAGATCTCAAGATGATCCCCGTTATCGATCCCGCGTTCAGCCGCCAGTTCCTTACTCATCTCGAGGAAGTTGTGCGGCATCGCCTCGGCAAGCCAAGGACTGTTACGGGTGGTCACACCGGTCTGCCAATGCTCGACCAGACGATAGGTCGTACAGATCAAGGGATACTCATTCGACTCTCCGAAGTCGCTTGATTCAAGAAGCATCGCGACTGGATTGACCTGGACCGAACTGAGCGCATTGCGCGTCGGCGACTCGGCCGGCTCATAGTGCTCAGGGAACGGACCGTCGGTCATTCCGGGTGAGAAGAGACGCGAGACCAGCTCGGCATTCATGAAGAATGACGGGCACTTCTCGGGAGGATTACCGTTAAAGACCGGTTTGCCTTCTGCGTCCATCGCCTGCTTTCCCGTCTCAGGATCGTTGACCGCAGTCTGGAATCCGAAGTCGGGAACATCGTTGCGATCCCAGTTGCCCTTGTCAGGATTCCACTCGACGAGCATCCGTTCGGGGTTGCGTGCCTTTCCTGACTCGGCAAATGAGGAAGCACGGTTATAGACCACACGACGATTCGCAGGCCAACTGAACGACCAGTTGGGATACTGCTTGAGCCCGCCGGACCCGCCTGAGACCGTGACATCTTCGTTGTCGCGTCTTCCGCAGGGTTGGTCGGCAGGATTGTCAGAATCGTTGTTGTTGAAATAGCCACCATAGATCCACGCCGCGCAAGCAGTCGAACCATCAGCAGCCAGAGTCGTGAAGTTTGCGAGCAGCTTGCCGTCGGCGACGGTATAACCGTTCATTGATTTAGCTGACTCGACCGAGCTGAAGTGCCCATGCTCGTCGTAGTACGGCCAACTCAGATTCACGATAGGATCGGGATAAGCGCCACCTTCGTCTTCATACAGTCTTTTGACTTCCTCGTAAAGGCGACTCATGATCTCGCCATCATCGATCGCCTCACCAGGGGAGTCGACCGCCTTGTAGCGCCACTGTATCCAGCGACCCGAGTTGGTGATCGTACCTTGCTTCTCAAGATGCGACATCGCCGGAAGTGAGAATACCTCGGTCTGAATCTCTTCAGCAGCGGTCTTCTCACCCCACTCCATGTCAGGCTCCCAGAAGCACATGGTGTCGGTCTCCATCAGGTCGGCACAGACCAACCAGTCAAGGTTCTTCATCGCCTGATAGGCGAAGTTAACGTTGGGTCCACCAACCAGCGGATTTTGCCCCCAACAGAACAGCCCCTTGACCTCGCCGGAACTCATTGCCTCGAACATAGGCATATAGCCATAGTTCTTCGACTCAATCTTGGGAAGCCAGTCGTAGGCGAAGTCGTTCTCGAGAGTTGCTGCCTCACCCCAGTACTCTTTGAGCTGGGATATGAGGAATTTCGGCTTGTTCGACCAATAACCAGAGTGTGCGGTCTCCTTGGCGTTGTAGGCCGCAAGGGTCGGATGGTTGTCCGCGTTCGGCGTTGCCAGGTATCCATTGATAACGTGATAGAGGATACCCCAGTCACAAGCGCCCTGTACGTTGGATTCGCCACGTAGCGCATTGATGCCACCACCTGCGATACCGATGTTGCCGAGCAGCAACTGATAGATCGCCAGTGCACGGATGATCTGTGATCCATTGGTGTGCTGGGTCAAGCCCATCGCGTACAGGATCGTTCCCGCCTTATCATCTGCCCCTGTCGAGCCGATGACTTTGGCGATCTCCTCGAAGTCCTCC
Source organism: Actinomycetes bacterium (assembly GCA_009781565.1). Classification (GTDB taxonomy): domain Bacteria; phylum Actinomycetota; class Coriobacteriia; order WRKU01; family WRKU01; genus WRDL01. The sequence continues at coordinate 7,026 of WQXV01000012.1, read as the reverse complement.
TTGTCCATACCGGTGACATCACATACGACATCGGTGGTGTAACGTGAGAAGTGCTTTTTGAGGAGCTGGAATACACAGTTGGGATCTTTCAGGGTCGGATCCTTCTTATAGACCGGGACCTTGGGAAGATCGAAGGGAGGAACGCCGTCAGCAACAGCCCAGGCGTAACCTGCAGAAGTATCCCATTCGGTGGTCCCATCGGTCTGATATGACCAGGTCGCCTTGTCATATTTGCCTTGACCATTGGCGACCTCTTCGAATCCGGTGAAGTAGCCATCATCGAAATCGAACTCTGGGTTGATCAGATACTGTGCGTTGGTGTAGTTGAGGACATACTCCTCGTTGTAGAGGTTGTTCTCCAAAATGTAGTTGATAAGTCCGCCAAGGAATGCGATATCGGCACCGCTGCGGATGGGCGCATAGTAGTCAGAGACCGCAGCACTACGGGTGTAGCGCGGATCGGCAACGACGAACTTGGCTCCGTTAGCACGTGCCTCCATGATGTGCCGCATACTTGCGGGATGGTTTTCGGCGGGATTACCGCCTAGGACGAAGATGACATCGGCGTTTTGAAAATCGGAGAAACCGTTGGTCATAACACCGCGCCCGAATGAGTTGCCCAGACCGGCAACTGTGGGGGCGTGTCAAAGACGGGCTTGGTGCTCAAGATAGACGACACCGAATGAACGCATCAACTTCGAGAGCGGGTGGCACTCCTCATTATCGAGTCCTGCACCGCCCAACGAGCCGATCGCGGTCGTGCGGTTGACCGTCACACCGTTCTCATTCTTCTCCTCAAAGGTCGCGTCGCGGACTTCCTTGACGCGTTTTGCTATCTCTGCAATAGCCCACTCCCATGAGACGTCCTTCCACTCAAGCGACCCGGGAGCGCGATAGCGCGGCGTGGTGAGTCGTCTTGGATTCGGGATCAGATCCCCGGTCTCTGGGTCATAAATGTTTTCTACGTTAAATTGTGAAATACCTTTCGAACACATTCCACCGTTATTGACGGGATGGTCGGGGTCGCCCTCGAAATTGATCAATGTCCCGTCTACTACCGAGCATATTGCGCCACAACCGACACTGCAATAGCAGCAGATCGTGGTTGTCTCAGTAGCTCCCTTGATGCGTAAGGCAGGTGTTTCAGCGTCTGCTTCAGCCGCAAAGCCGACATCGGGACGTATCAGTCCCGCAACAGAGCTTGCTGCGAAAGCGGCACCCGAGATCTTCAGAAAATCTCTTCTTGAAACATCTCTCATTACTCACCTCTTTCTTTCGTGATCAACGAACTGATATGGGCGAGCAATGACTCCTCTCTCTTGGAAAGATAACCACGAGCCCAAGCGCAGAAATCCCATGCGTATCTTATGATTTAATCGTACGCAGGGGGCTGGTTGGGTATTATTTGGATGTCGTAGGCGGTCGATATGACCAGTTCAGTGGAGTATTAGATTCGTCAACGGTCAGAATCATCGGGCGAGCGGTAAGGGATCTTATAGGTGACTTCGACGCCGGAACCTTCGTTACTGATGAACTCCATCTCGGCGTCCAATCCATAGAAATGTTTGAGCCGTCCCCGCACGTTTCGAAGGGCGAGACCCAATCCCTTTTCGGTCTTTTCATCGAGCAGGATCGACTCCACCTGGCTCGGTGTCGCGCCCTGCCCATCGTCGATGACGCTGATGCGGATCTGTGGGGTGCCGTTGTTCGAGATCAACTCGGCAAACATCCAGATCGTCAAGCGCGAACCATCAGGACGCATACCGTGACGGATGCAGTTCTCGACCAAAGGCTGCAGCATGAAACGGGGCATCTTGAAATCGAGAAGGGAGTCATCGACCTCAAGATGCAGGTGGAGGCGTTCTCCGAATCGTGCTTGCTCCAGATCGAAGTAGTGCATGACCATCTCGATGGAATCGCGCAATGTCTCCTCTTCGGTACCTTCCTCGAGAGTGTAGCGGTAGAACTGCGCGAGGTTCGAGATGAGATCGCGTGATTGCTGGGGGTTGGTGCGGGTCAACGACGCGATGGTGTTGAGCGTATTGAAAAGGAAATGGGGATCGATCTGAGCCTGGAGCATTTTGAGCTCCATCTCTCGTACGAACGCCGCCTCCTCTTCCAGCTCTTGCACCTCGAGCTGGACTGAGACCAGTCCGGCGAGGCTTTCTGCCATCGCGAGCTCGTCATCGGTAAGATTGAGCGGATCGGCATAATAGAGCTTCAGGGTCCCGACCGCTTGATCGCGCAGGATGAAGGGCACGATGATCGCGCTTTTGAGCGGACAGCAGGTATCGATACATCCGACCGAGGTCACGACCTGCGTGGTCTTTTCACGCAGGCTCTCTTTGGTGTACGCCGATTTGATGACACGCCACTGCTGGTGATGGATGCAACCCACCCCGGCATAGCCGAGCACTCTGCGCGTATTGGTGATCGCGACCGCGCTGATCGAGGGCATCTCATCGAGGATGATCGCACAAGCATCCATTGCGGTCTCCTCGGTCAGACCTTGACGCAGAAGCGCGGTGGTCTTGATCGCGATGGCGATCATCCTATCTGACTGGGGAGCGATCAGATGCGAGGGTCGACGACGCATATGAGCCGAGATCGAGAAGATCATGAACCCCATCATGAGCATGATCAAGACCAAACCCACCACGGTGAACCATGGTGCTAGGAAGGCGACGATGCCGACGATCATGCAGATGAACAGGGCAAAGCAGATAGCCACATCGAACTGGTCGATGAAGGTGGTCGAGATCTGATCGGACTCACCACGATATATGGTATGGGGATAGGTGTCGGTACTCGGATGTGTTTCGTGCTTGCTCACCTAGCACCGACCTAGAATCCAGCAATACGTTTGAACTCGACGACCCGACGTCGCGACACCGGGATCTTTGACTGAGAGTCGTCTTTCATGGTCAGTAGGAGCGAGCTACCCTCGGTCGGCTCGACCGTCGAGATCCAATCGAGATTGACAAGATAGCGACGATGCGCTCGGAAGAATCCTTTATCGGCCAAGCGATCCTCGTAAGCGGTCAGTGAGGTGGTCGAGAGATAATGATCGTGTGCCGTATAGACATAGCTGTAATCATCCTTGGCCATACAGTAAGCGATCTCATCGGGATTGAGCAGGAACTTCTTGTTACCTTTCGAGACGGTGATTCGAGTCTCGAACTCCAGCTCTCCGTCTTGCGCATCAGCGTTCTTTTCGATCACCTTGCTCAGTGCGATCTCCAGACGCCCGACATCGACCGGCTTCATCAGGTAATCGACTGCATTGGCATCGAACGCAGCAAGAGCGTGTTTTGAATGGGCGGTGACAAAGACGATCGCGGGGGGAGAGGGGTGTGATTTGAGCCCTTCAGCCAGCTGCAGACCGCTGAAACCAGGCATATGGATATCGAGGAAGAGGACATCGGCAGGAACGGTCTTTATCAGAGTCACCGCCTCATGTACATTGCTTGCTTCGCCGCAGACCTGGACCTGCTTGACCTTGCTCAGCAGGTATTTCATCTCAGCACGAGCGGGAGCCTCATCGTCGACTATCAAAGCCCGCAGCATCAGTGACCGCACCGGTCCATATAGGAGATGTATCGCAACATGTTTCTCCTTCCAGCGATACCTCTCTTGCTTGCTAAGCTTTGAAATATCGCCTGGGCACTTTAATGGTATCAACTATCAAGACGATTTTTGTGAAGAAATAGGGGTGAGTGTAAACGGTACCCATTTCTCCGCGAACGGTCTGCTGCTACCTCTCACTCCCAAGTCGGCCTCATCGTCGGGATTTCTAGCAGTTATCTCATATGAGCCTTGTCAAGGGGCAGGGGTGCGTTACAATAAAGATGTCATCCGTCTCTTAATCGAAAGGAGCTACCTTGGCGTTTCTTGATGATCCTCTCCTTGAACGAGCCATTTCCTATATAGTCCGAGAAATGAAAAAAGGTCGTCCGCTTTTCGAGATCCTCGAGGACCCCTATGTGCGTAACCGAGTCCCTCAAAAACGTCGTGTTGCACTGCTCAAAGATGAACAGTTGCTTGCAGCGTTCGAGGCTGAACTGCGCGGATTGCCAAGTCCCGAGGATTTTCCAACACTCGATGATCTCAAGATACAGAAGGAACTTGATGAGAAACCGGCGGAAATAGCTGATTATGATGAATACCTTGAATTCAAAAAACTGCAAAATATGCGGCGCCCCCGTTGAGGGAGACGAATCGGTCTGCGCGCGCTGTATCGCTGATTCTTCACAGAGCACCACGAGCTTCGCACCGGTAGGGACCGGTGATTCGTCGGTCACCTCAGAGATCCAAACGGTAGACGATGAGTTCTCGCTCGCGATCGTCAAAGGACCTAACGTAGGACGGACCTTTACTATCGAGCCGGAAGAGATCATGCTCGGTCGTGATATCCATGCCGATGTGTTCCTCAACGACATGACCGTCTCGCGCGAGCACGCTTCGATCGTACATCGCGGTGATACGGTCATCATACGCGACGCTGGTTCTTTGAACGGGACCTACGTCAACGGCGTCTGCGTCGACGAGTCTGAGCTTCACAATGGAGATCGGATCCAGATCGGCACCTTCCACCTCAAATTCTTCCACAATGATTCGATCTAGGGATCGAAGGATCGGGCGGTCGAGGATATGGCTGGCGAACCTTATTTAACGATCAGCGAAGTAGTGGCCCAACTGGGATCCGAGTATCCCGATCTGTCGGTCTCAAAGCTTCGATTCCTTGAAGATGAGGGGCTCGTATCACCAGCTCGCACCTCGAACGGATATCGCAAATACACCGACGAGAACATAGCGCGCATCAGAAAGATCCTCAAACTGCAAAGCGAGCACTTCCTACCACTCTCCGTCATCAAGGACCGTCTTGAGGAGGGTGGGGAAGTAGAGGGGCCCGGTGATGCCGAAAACCTTCATGATGAGCTCAAAGCTGCTATGCAGAGCCGTGTGCTCCTCAAGCACATCCATACCGAGCTGGGGGTGACCGATTCGTTCATTCAGGACCTTGCAAAACATGGCCTGATCACGATACGAACCGGCAAGACCGGTGAATACATCGATGGAGTCGATGCCGAGATCGCGGTCGATGCCTGGAAGCTGAGGAGCTACGGAGTGGACCCGCGTCATCTGAAGATGTATGCCAACCTCTCGCAGAAGGAGGCGGATTTCTTCGAGCAGATCCTCTCGCCGGCCTATCGTATTCGCACCAGTGTTTCTGCCAAACGCCTTGATGAGACGCTGCGCGAGATAGGGAAGACGACCACCTCGCTCAAATCTCGCTTGGCACAAAAAGCACTCTATGATCGGCTCAAAGGACTCTTGTGATACAGATTCGTCGGAAGTGAGCGTACGGAAGGATGGCGCACATGCAACTCCCCAACATCGAAGACTACATCGTTGATGTCATGGATTGGCCGAAAAAGGGCATCGTTTTCAAGGACATAACACCCCTTTTGGAAAATCCAGCCATCTTTCACTTTACCGTCGATCAACTGACCGCTCCTTATCTGACCCAGGGAATCACGAAAGTGCTCTCGATGGAGGCGCGCGGATTCATGTTTGCGAGCGCGATCTGCTACAAGCTGCACGCGGGGTTCGTACCGGCTCGCAAACCGGGTAAGCTTCCACGCCCGGTCATCTCCGCCGAGTACATTCTCGAATATGGGACCGACAACATCGAGATCCATGAATGCGCCATCACATCTGATGATGTCGTCTTGATCGTCGATGATGTATTAGCGACCGGAGGAACCGCCAATGCTGCTGCAAAGCTGGTCAAGGACAGCGGAGCAACGATTGCCGGGTATGCCTTTGTGATGGAACTTGATTTCCTCAAAGGCAGGGAGAACCTCGATCCCGACATCCCACTTCACGTACTCTTACACGTATCAGGTGACTGATAAGCTCTATGCTGGCACAACGGGTACGAAACAGTAGCGCGACCGAGCTGTTGGTCCACTATATGATGATGATCGCTTCTCATCTCGACTACATCCGATCACGTGATGGCATCGTTGAGAAGACGATCTGTGATGATGCTGCTACCGAATTATCGTTCGTTCTTGATGATATCAATGCGCTGCGCGTCGATCACCAGGTCTCAGGAGTGCGCGATGCGGTCGGAGATGTCTGCTATCTCGTGGTCGATCTCTTGGCCAAGGCTCAGGAACGAGAGGCTATCATGGAGACTTTTGAGGCGGTTAAAGACGCCGCTCTTCAAGAAGAAGGTGCCGATCGGATCAAGGTCAAATATGCACGAGCAGTCGATATTCAACACGCGATCGACTATTTTTACCGTGCTCGAGCCTTACTTGCCGAGCCAGCCCAGGAATTCGGTATCGATATCGAAGTACTGGACAGTCCGTCGGGGATAGTCTTATAGACCGTACCTCGATGACCTGCTCATTTACCGCATCATTCTAATATCTCATAAGATACATTATCAGACATATATACCTTCTCACACCATCTTTTCTCTATAGGGTATGGTATTTATCACCTTAGCAAAATGGCAACAGTTCAGCGTTGCACGAGTTGGTCTTTAGAGCTACCATAAGCCAATAGCAGCATTTCCTGATGGGAGGATTCCTTATGTTTCTCTTTGAGAACACACGATCTATTCGTATCACGGTGGCAGTCCTCGTGCTCTTGTTGACACTTGCACTATTCGCATTCGCGGAACCACAGGTCATTTCGGCTCTTATGGTACAGCCGATAGCGGACAGCGCGGGATCATTCGATCAAAGGGTTATCGACCGATCACATGATGACTTAGTTGATGGAATTGACGAGTTGAGAGAACTCACGGTGGAAACGAGCGACCATATCGATCCAGTTGCCTATGATGATGGAATTAATAATACTGAACAAGGTATATCTCTCACCGTCAAAGTGACCTTTATATACAACAATGGAATACCCGATTCCGTTATGACGATTCCAATAGGTACTGTAATCACAGAACCGGTCGACCCCTTTAAGCTAGGGTATGTGTTCGCCGGCTGGTATACC
>WQXV01000011.1 GCA_009781565.1 Actinomycetes bacterium | reverse complement strand
GGGCACTGAATGCGCCCTGTTGCACAAGGGTCATCGCGACCGGTTGCAGCGCCACTATCCAAGGCGAGGTTCTCTCTGGACTCGATAAGAGAGTTATCGTCGAGCCTGATAAGGCTCACATTGCTGATCTTATCAGTTCCCTAGCCGATACCCAAACGATATCTACGCAGAAGGGATCGGTCTCCCTTCCTAAGAATCTGATAAGGGCGCGCGTCAATCTCAAGATCAGTGATGGATGCGAGAACTTCTGCAGCTACTGCATCGTCCCTCATGCGCGAGGGCCCATGAGGTCGATACCTGCAAAGGATCTCTTGAAGCAAGCATCCGATCTGGTCGAAGATGGGGTCAAAGAGATCGTGCTGACCGGCATCAACATCGGTACCTATCGTGACGGAGATCTCGATCTAGCGTCTTTGATCGAGCGGCTCAGCAACGAAAGTGGTATCCATCGGATCCGCATATCAAGCATCGAGCCGCCATCGTTTGGCTCTGAGATGATTATTATGTTACGCAACAGTCCTGTGCTCTGCGAACACTTCCACATCCCTCTACAGTCGGGAAGTAACAAGGTGTTAGGGGAGATGAATCGCCACTACCGTGCAGATCAGTATCGTGAATTGATCACACAGATAAGACAAGTCGCGCCTGATTGTGCGATACATAGCGACATCATCGTGGGATATCCGACAGAGACCGAGGACGATTTTGAAGAGACTCTCGCGCTTGCCGATGAGCTCATGTTCGCCGGTATGCATCTGTTCAAATTCAGCTCACGACCTCAAACAGCAGCAGGATCGCTCACACCGCTTCGGCCAGAAGTACTGGATGAGCGATTTGCACGACTTCAAGAAGTTTCGAAGAGACATGCGCGCACCTATCGCGAAAAGCGACTCAGTGCACAGAAACCTCTTGAGCTCCTGGTCGAGAGCATAAAAGCGAACAGCGTCGTGGCGACCAGTAGGGAGCACATACGAATTTCGTGGGAAGTTGGCGATCCCGCGTTTCCAAATGTAGCTGTTGGCGATATAGTGGAGTACAGAGAGAGGGAGCGATTATGAAGGTTTGGATAGTTTCGCATCGAGATCCAGAGCCACTCAACCTTGAAGCGTTCGTCAATCTCGCTCGTTTTGCACTTGAACGTGAAGCTGCACCAACCAACAGCGAGGTCTCCATCGCAATCGTTGACAATGATGAGATGGCCGATCTGAACAAGGCTTATCGCGAACTGGATGAACCGACCGATGTGCTCTCGTTTCCCTATGACGAGCCCACCATGGTCGCTCAAGATGATGAGCCGATCGTGCTGGGTGATATTGCGATAGCCCCTGATATCGCTGAGACCAATGCATCTGAGCTAGGGCATACGGTCGAGCATGAGCTCAATCATCTCTTGGTCCATGGGATATTGCACCTATTGGGATACGATCATGAGCACGATGAAGACGCCCATGTCATGCAAACGCGGCAGACGGTCATAGTACAAGCGTGGACGATACACGTCTAGACACTGATAAGCGATCAGAAGAAGGGGGATTCCGCTCGGGATTCGTCGCGCTGATCGGCCGACCCAACGCCGGCAAATCCACACTCCTCAACACGTTGCTCGGTGAGAAGATCGCGATCACCAGCGATACACCTCAGACGACGCGCCATCGCCTCAGTGGCATCGTAAACCGAGAGGACCTCCAGATCATCTTCGTCGACACCCCAGGTCTTCATAAACCATACGATGCACTGGGTGAGGAAGTCAATCGAAGCGCACTGCACGCCATCAACGATGTCGATATCATCGCGTTGCTGGTCGATAGTGCCAGTCCCATTGGTAAGGGGGATCGCTGGGTCGCAGACTTGGTCGCTCAAGCGCCCCAAGAAACGAAGAAGATCTTGGTGCTCACCAAGACCGATCTGGTCGATGGTGTTCTCTTTCAAAAGCAGCTCGATCGCATCGATGAGCTGGGGGTATTCGACTCGATCGTAGCTATCAGCGCATTGACCCATCACAATATCGATGAACTGATCGATACGATTGCATCTTATCTACCCCAAGGCCCCCAATGGTTTCCCCCTGACATGACGACCGATCAAGCCTTCGAAGTCATGATCGCTGAGTTCATTCGCGAAAAGGTATTGCTCAATACCCGTGATGAGGTTCCTCATGCGACGGGAGTGGTCATCGATGAGATCACACAGGATCTCGATGAGTCCATCACTAGGATTCATGCAACGATCTTTGTTGAGCGTGATTCGCAAAAAGGTATCATCATCGGCAAGCATGGTGCAATGATCAAACAGATCGGCACATCGGCTCGCAAGGATCTCGAAACCCTGCTTGCAACCAAAGTGTTTCTCGATCTGCGGGTAAAAGTGAAGAAGGATTGGCGAAGGGATGGAGCTCAGATCAGGCGATTCGGGTACGGCGAGGGGCTCTAGTGGCTACGTATCCGCTTACCGCCTTGGTGCTACGAAAGACCAAGCTAGGCGAGGCTGACCTGATATTGACCCTGCTCGGAAGTGACGGTGCTCTGCATAAGGCCATTGCGAAAGGTGCGCGCAAACCCGGATCGAAGTTTGGCGGGCGCGCTGAACCAGCAACGGTCTTTTCCGGGATCTTGGCACGCGGGAAATCTCTCGATATCATCTCAGATGCACGAACGATCGACTCCCACCATCGTATTCGTGAGGACTACGATACCGCGATGGGCGCGAGTGTCATCCTCGATTTTGCTGCAAAGGTGTCGTTCGAGGCACTCGAGGATGAACGCTTCTTCCAACTGACCGTAAGGGCACTTGAGACGCTTGAGAAGTATGCATACGGACGATCTGAGCCAGATACTTCGCTTGATGAAACGTCGAAACTGAAACAGATACACCTTATTGTGACGGCTTATCTGCTCAAGGCGAGCGCTATGCAGGGATATCGGATGGATCTAGAGAACGGTACCGAGTCGCAATATAACGCCGAGTGGCGCGACAAAGACATCACAAGCTCGCTCTCCTTCCTCTTAGGGGCTACCTTTGCCCAGATCGAGGAGCAGGATCAGGAAGTGTGGGGTGATATCACTTTGCTCTTTGACACCGTACGCTTATTCGTGCGCGACAATATTGACGCACGTCTCAAAGCGCTTGATGCATACACGACCCTGAACAGTTGATGATACTGGGGTACAATGACACATCGGTTATGACCGCAAAGACAGGTTGAGGCAGGAATATGGCAACACTTACCTTTCAAGAGATGATACTTGCTCTTCAGACCTATTGGGCTGAGCAGGGCTGTGTGGTATTGCAACCCTATGATACCGAGGTGGGAGCTGGTACCTTTCATCCTGCAACAACATTGCGTGTTCTGGGCCCTGATACCTGGAAGACCGCTTATGTACAACCATCACGACGCCCTACCGATGGTCGCTATGGAGACAACCCCAACCGGTTGCAGCACTATTATCAATTCCAGGTCATCTTAAAACCAAGCCCCGATAATGTCCTCGACCTCTATTTCGATTCCCTGAGGGTAATGGGTATAGAACCAAAGGAGCATGATATCCGGTTGGTCGAAGACGACTGGGAGTCACCGACACTGGGGGCTTGGGGATTGGGATGGGAAGTGTGGCTCGATGGTATGGAAGTCACGCAGTTCACCTACTTCCAACAGGTCGGTGGATTTGAATGCCGGCCGGTACCAGCGGAGATCACCTATGGACTGGAACGTTTAGCTATGTATATCCAAGGTGTCGACAACGTCTATGACTTGATCTGGGCACGAGACGAGGCAGGCCAGATATTCACCTACGGTGACGTCTTTCTCAAGAATGAACAGCAATACAGTGCCTATAACTTCGAAGTCGCAGATATTGATATGCTCTTGGAACTCTTCTCGGTCTATGAGAAGGAGGCTCTACGCACACTTGAAGCAGGCTTGGTGCTTCCGGCTTACGATTACGTCTTAAAGTGCTCGCATGCTTTCAACCTACTCGATGCACGAGGTGCCCTGAGCACCACAGAGCGCCAAGGCTATATCCTACGCGTTCGCGATCTCGCAAAGCGCTGTTGCGCTGATTACCTGGATCTTATTTTAGAGCCTGGCGCTACGGATACCTCTCCCGATGAGGATACTCCTGTCGATGAGGAGGTGGTGAGGTGAAGATCAAGGATGAAAAGAAGGATCTCCTCTTCGAGATCGGCACCGAGGAGTTACCCTCGAAACCACTCAATAGTGCCTTGACGCAACTCGCTGTTCTGGTACCGGAACTATTCGAGAACGCGCGGCTCGATCATGGCACGATATCGATCTATGCGACACCTCGCCGCATTGCGCTTATCGTTGAAGATATTCCGCTGGTGACCGAAGAGATCACAACTGAGTATAAAGGTCCTGCGCTGTCCGCCAGTTACGAGGATGGCGACCCGACCAAAGAGCCGACGAAAGCCCTGATAGGATTTAGCAAGAGCAAGGGCGTCGGATTGGACGCAATTGAGATCCGCCCGATCGATGGTGTCGAATATACCTTCGTCGCGACCACAGAAAAAGGCCGAAGAGCGCAAGAGGTGATCGGTGATATCTTAAGACAGATCCTAACCGGCATCGAGTGGCCCAAGACCCAGAGATGGGGAACCCGTGATGAGCGTTTCTCGCGACCGATTCGCTGGTTGGTGGCACTCTTTGGCGGAGAAGTCATCCCCCTCGAATTTGCAGGTCTTACATCAGGGAGGTCGACACGAGGGCATCGCTTCCTGGCTCCTCAGGCAGTCGACCTTTCGATGCCGAAGGAATATCACCACGTACTCAAGGGCAATAAGGTCATCGCAGACCCAAATAAACGTCGTAATGTCATCATCAGGGAGTCACAAGATATCTCGAGTGAGTTCGGGACCGCGCTTCTGGATAGTGACGTACTTGATGAGGTCGTCAATCTGACCGAGTACCCCACCGGCGCAGTCGGTACCTTCGATGAGGACTTTCTGCGTTGCCCACGCGAGATACTCGAGTATGCCATGGCCAAGCACCAGCGCTATTTCGCGATCGAGCGCAGTGATGGATCTCTGGATAACCACTTTATCGTGATCAGTAACGGGGACCCAGCCTACCAGGAGAGTATCGTCAAAGGCCATGAGCGCGTGATCAGAGCACGCCTTGCCGATGCTGTTTTCTTCTATGACGAGGACCTCAAGGTCCCCCTCGATACCTGGCGTGAAAAACTCGATCGAGTCGTGTTCCAAGAAAAGCTGGGCTCGATAGGAGATAAGAGTAGACGCATGAGTGCACTGATCGATTTTCTAGCAAAATGCGCTCAGGTCAGCGTCGACGAACAAGCAGACGCCACGCGAGCAGCACAACTCTCAAAAGCTGACTTGACAAGTAGCGCGGTCATCGAGTTTCCCAATCTGCAAGGGGTTATGGGGAGTTACTATGCGTTGGCACAAGATGAGAGTGCAGCGGTGGCGACCGCGATCAGGGAACATTATCGACCACGCTATAGCGGAGATGATCTACCCTCGACCCTGATCGGGAAACTTCTCAGTGTCGCTGACAAGATGGATACGATCGCGGGGATATTTGTGGTCGGTCGTGCGCCGACCGGTACGAGCGATCCGTTCGCTCTCCGTCGCAGTGCGATCGGTATCCTGCATATACTGCGCGAGGATCCCTTCATCGATATCGATACCCTGATAAAAGCATCACTGGACCAGTATCTTGATGTCATCGATTTTGACTATGATGCGACGTATCAGGCGATAGGGAGATTCTTCACCTCGCGACTAGAAGTAATTTTGCGCGATGAAGGATTTGATGGCGATGTCGTCAGTGCGGTGCTCGCAAGCTGTGCGAACAATCCCGCCGATGCTACCCTTCGCTGTCTTGCTCTCGAGCAGTTCAAGGAGCATCCCGATATGATCGATCTGGCGACCGCATTCGCTCGTGCAAAGAATCTATCAGACCATGCCGCAGGTACCCATGTCGATCTGTCCTTGTTTGGCGAGCCAGAGAAAATGCTGCATGATGCTCTCGATCGTATTGAAGCTGACGAGCCTGCTTTGAAGGATGACGAGAGATATCGTGAGCTTCTTGAGGGATATGCAAGCCTGAGACAACCGGTCGACACCTTTTTTGACGAGGTCATGGTCATGGATCGCGATGAAGACTTGAAGCGCAATCGGCTCGCGCTACTCAACCGATTGGTCAACGTTGTCGAGCGTTTTGCCGATCTCGGTCAGCTCGCGATCAAGAAGTGACCTGATGTAGGTCGAGAGGGTAGAGCATTGGATGAGGCATACTATCGACGTATCCAAGCGATGGATTTCGCGGTCAATCATGATGATGGCAAACGTCCTGACGGACTCATCCATGCAGATGTTGTGCTCATAGGCATTTCGCGAACCTCAAAGACGCCGCTATCCATCTATCTAGGCTATCGCGGTGTACGCGTAGCGAATGTACCGCTCGCGCTTGGAGTAACGCCCCCAGCGGAGCTCTTTGATGTGGATCCACGACGGATATTCGGTCTGGTCACCAAACCTGAGATCCTCGTCAAGATGCGTACGGTACGGATCAAGGAGTTCGGCACGATGATCCCACGCTATGCAGAACGCGAGCACATTGAGCGTGAACTCGAAGAATCACGCGCCTTGATGCGTCAGCTGGGATGTGTGGTCATCAATACTGCGAATCGTGCTATCGAAGAAGTAGCCCAAGAGATACTGCGCTATCTCCAGGACGAAGGCTTGACCGTTACCACCCCTGAAGCCTTCATCCATTAGCAGAGGTTACGATCATTTCACTCCTGCTGGATCACACCTTATGATGGCGCGTGGCGTAGCGACAAAATCGACGAATCGATCGTGCTCCTCGATCGGTATCGAGCTCAGTAGTGTCTGTTCATAGGTGAGACCGATCGTGATCGCGTGAGGATTCAAGCGGGCGATGTAGGAATCATAATACCCTTTACCGTATCCGACACGAAAACCTGATCGATCAAACCCCAATCCTGGGACGAGCACGAGATCGATCTGCTCCGGATCGACAAAAAGCGCTTGCGCATCAGGTTCCGGAATACCGAATGCTCCAGACTTCAATGCATCAGCACGGTCTATACGTGCTTCCATCTCATGAGCACCGGTCACACGAGGATAAGCTATCGGGGTGATCGCCTCGCCTATGATACGCTGGCGAAGCTCGAGCGCGAAGGCAGGCGAGATCTCATCGCGCACCGGAGCGTAGGCCAATATCGAGCTCGCGCTTACAAACTCTGGCATGTCGATAAGCGTGTAGGCTAGATTACGGGCCAGAGTCTCCTTCTCTGCATCAGGGATAAGAGCGCGCTGCTCTTTTGCGAAGTCACGAACCTCATCTTTGGTCAATTGACTTACCGACACCAGAACCTCCGATCGATCACTGCGCTCACCTATCGATACTCAATTGCGGGTGAAGTCAGTGTGAGCGGTTTGAATACGTAACCTCGCTGGCGACAATGCTCGATGACACCTGGAAGGTCAAGAGGTGTCCATGGCTTTGCATCGGTATCGTGGGCCAATACGACGATATCGGTGACACCGCTGGCGACCTGCTCATCGATCGAAGCTACCAACGCATCACCCAACTCGTTGAGCTGAGGCTCCCATCCCGAGATCGAGTCACCCATCGATGCATTCCAGTCGAAATAGCGCCATCCTCCTTGCGCGAGCATGGCTTTGATGGCTTCGCGCAGTGCAGGATCATTATCAAGTTGCGATGCAGCCGATCCCGCGGGAAATCTGAGTATCCGTGGGGGGGTGTGTCCCAAAATCCCGGAGAGAACCTGCTCGTTATACTCAAGATCCTGCATAAAAGCCTCGGCAGAGGCGTAGACGGCCTCATAATCGTGAGAATAGCTGTGATTGGCAATGACATGTCCACTCTGATCGGTCAGCTGGACAATATCAGGCAGTTGCTCTGCGAGATAACCGACAACGAAAAAAGTAGCAGGGACCCGATACTGCGCGAGTATATCAAGGATAGCGAGAGTTGAGGTAGCCGAGGGGCCATCATCGAAGGTCAGATAGATCCGTACCGCATTGGAGTCCTCTGCCACGTTGGGATCTGTCAATAGTGCCAGCGCGTTGTGGATCTGCGGTTCTGACGAGCCGGGGAGGATCGGGTGGGAAGTGACCGGTGTGGTACTCCAGAGCACCAAAGCCGCAATAACTACCGCTGACACCAAAACAATGGGCACAAAAAACAGGATGATAAGGGGACCAAGGTGATGTTTACGCCTTCTGCGGCGCTTGTGCGCACGTTTTCTCAGGGGGAGCGGCTGGGTGGTGTCCATGAGCCCATTTTAGCAAATGAGGGTCCAAAAAACCTCGCAACAGATAGGGCGATATGCGCTACCATAAAGGGGTAATGATGGCTCAGACACAGGTAAGGTCGACGAGCGCTCTGATCACATCGCTCTGGATGGAAAGGGATTGTACCGTGGCTAAGGTGAAACGGGTATATGGTTTCGGCAAAGACGCTCAGGGCGTCAACAAGACCGAAGGCAATAAGGATCTCAAATTCGTACTGGGAGGCAAAGGCGCGAACCTGGCAGAGATGGCCAACATGGATCTGCCTGTCCCTCCTGGATATACCATATCGTGTCAGGCGTGCATGGAATACTATGACAGCGATCCGATCGGTTTTCCTGAAGGACTCGAGGAGGAGATCGCACAATACACTGACGAGCTTGAAGAAAAGATGGGGAAGAAGCTGGGCGATGTTCATGACCCGCTGCTCATCTCCGTACGTTCGGGCTCTCCCTTCTCGATGCCGGGAATGATGGACACTGTGCTCAATCTGGGGCTTAACGATGAATCTGTCAAAGGACTTATCGAGCAGACCAAGAACGAGCGTTTTGCCTGGGACAGCTATCGACGTTTCATCCAGATGTTCGGCAAAGTCGTACTCGATATCGATGGTGATGTCTTCGAGAATGCGATAACGCTCAAGAAACGCGAGAAAGGTGTCGAACACGACACAGATCTCAGTGCTGAAGACCTCAAGGACCTCGTCGCTCAGTTCAAAGAGATCGTAGCTCAAGAGGTATCAGCAGACGAATACCCCGAATTGGTCGTTGATGGCAAGGTCACCTTTCCTCAGGATGCACTCCAGCAGCTTCGACTTGCCATAGAAGCGGTCTTCAAAAGCTGGAACAATCGGAGAGCGATCGACTATCGACGCATGGAAAAGATCCCCGACGATCTCGGCACCGCAGTCAACGTGCAAGCGATGGTGTTCGGCAACAAGGGCGACGGTTCTGCGACCGGTGTCGGATTCACCCGTAATCCAGCCGATGGTACCGCAGAGTACTACGGCGACTATCTGACCAATGCGCAGGGCGAGGATGTGGTCGCCGGTATTCGCAACACCGAACCGATCGCTGAGCTCAAAAACCAACCCGGCCTTGAAAAAGCAGGAGAGGAGTTGGACAAGATCTTTGCCAAGCTCGAAGACGCCTATCAAGATATGTGCGATATCGAGTTCACCATAGAAAACGGGATACTCTGGATGCTGCAGACACGCATCGGCAAGCGCACTGCCAATGCTGCTCTCAAGATCGCGGTCGATATGGTCGAAGAAGGAAGGATCAGCAAGGAAGAGGCTCTCCTTCGAATCAACCCGATGCAGCTTGATCAACTGCTCCATCCCCAGTTCGATCCCGCAAAGAAATACGACATACTCGCCAAGGGCCTCAATGCGTCACCAGGTGCTGCGGTCGGACGCTGCGTATTCAGCGCGGAAGATGCAGAAGAGGCAGTAGCCAACGGAGATAAGGTGATCTTGGTACGATGGGAGACCACTCCCGACGATCTTCATGGAATGATCGTAGCGCAAGGGATACTGACCTCGCATGGAGGGAAGACCTCTCATGCAGCGGTGGTGGCTCGCGGCATGGGCAAGCCTTGTGTCTGCGGTGTCGATACCCTCAAGATCGATGCTGCAGCCAAGAAGGCCCTCGTGACCGGGACCGATGTGGTACTCGATGAGAGCACCGTGATCTCGATCGATGGGACCAGCGGCGTGCTGGTACTTGGCAAGGCCGATCTTATCGAGCCCGAAGTCTCAGGAGACTTCGAGACGATCCTTACGTGGGCAGATGAGTTTAGGACGATGGGAGTTCGTGCCAATGCTGACAACCCCGAAGATGCGATTCTCGCACGAGATTTCGGAGCCGAGGGCATCGGACTGACCAGGACCGAGCATATGTTTTTGGGGGATCGAAAGGATATCATTCAGGATTTCATCCTCGCAAGCGGGGATAGCGAGACGCAGAACAAGGCTTTGAGCAAGCTCCTCGATATCCAAGTATCTGACTTTTTGGGTATCTTCGAGGCTATGGATGGCCTCCCTGTCACCGTCCGTTTGCTCGACCCACCATTGCATGAGTTCCTCGATAGCCCTCGTGAACTCGCGATAGAGATAGCGCAAGCAGAAGCGAGGGGCGCGACAGCTGAAGAGCTTGCCGACAAAAAGAAGCTCCTCTCACTGATCGACTCGATGGCCGAGATGAACCCCATGCTCGGATTGCGCGGGTGTCGTCTGGGCATTATGTTTCCTGATCTCTACGGTATGCAGGTTCGCGCTATAACCAAAGCCGCCTGCCAGCTTAAGAAACAAGGTAAAGATCCTCGTCCTGAGATCATGATCCCTCTGGTCAGTGTGAAAGCCGAGCTTGAGACCTTGCGACGTGAGGCGGAAGAGATCATCGCACAGGTCGAAGCAGAGGAAGGGGTCGAAGTCGGTATCTTGATCGGTACGATGATCGAACTTCCTCGAGCAGCCATCTGTGCAAAGAGCATCGGAAAGGTTGCCGATTTCTTCAGCTTCGGGACCAATGATCTGACCCAGACCACCTTTGGTTTCAGCCGTGATGACATCGAATCGAAGTTCCTCCCCAAGTATCTTGAAAGAAAGATCCTTCCCTACAACCCCTTCGAGACTTTGGATGACGGTGTCGTAAAGCTTATTAAGATGGGCTGCAAAAGAGGGCGCAAAGCCAATCCGACGATCAAACTGGGTATCTGCGGTGAGCATGGTGGAGATCCCGAGTCGATCGAGAAGTGTAACAAGATCGGTCTTACCTATGTGAGCTGCTCACCCTATCGTGTACCGATAGCAAGGTTGGCTGCAGCGCGCGCCGTTCTTGCTGACGCCTGATGGTATTCGAGGTCGCACGCAACCTCTCGAGCGAAGTCGATGAGGGCAGACGTTCGACCCTTTGTCCGCGTGAGGAGATCGAGTCGCGAGAGATCGCGACTCTCTCACCCTATGCGGCTCTCGCCGCTTACAGCAAGGGAAGGCGGGATCCACGCCCCAAGGATGACTATCGCACTGATTTTGTACGTGATCGCGATCGCATCCTGCACTCGAAAGCTTTTCGGCGGCTCTCCCATAAGACCCAGGTCTTTATCGCACCCGTCGGTGATCACTATCGCACTCGGCTGACCCACACCTTAGAAGTCGCACAGATCGCCCGTGCGATCGCCCGTACGCTGCGGTTGAACGAGGATCTGACTGAAGCTATCGCTCTCGGACATGATCTGGGTCATACCCCTTTTGGACATGCCGGCGAACAGGCCCTCTCTGACGCACTCGACTCGATACAAGAAGGCTACGACAATGTGCCACAGAAGTATCATCACGCGCGACAGGGACTGCGTGTTGTCGACGTGTTGGAGTACGACGGTAAGGGACTGAATCTGACAGCAGAGGTACGCAACGGCATCCTTGGGCATAGTGGTTCTCATTATCCGCGGACACTCGAAGGCCAGATCGTGCGCATTGCCGATAGGATCGCCTACATCAATCATGATATTGATGATGCTCTTCGCGCGCGCGTGATCAGTGAGGATGATCTTCCTGATCAGTACTGTCAAGTGTTGGGTCATACATCCGCCCAAAGGATCAACACTTTGATACGCGATCTGGTCACCCAATCAGAAGGTCAAAATCGCATCCTGATGACTCCTGCTATTAAAGAAGCGATGGATGGACTGCGTGCTTTCATGTTCGAACATGTCTACTTGACGGATCGATCTCCCATAGCTCAGCCGCGTGCCCGCCACGTCGTCGAATCGCTGTTCTTCCACTATCTTGAGCACTTCGAGGAAGTGCCGACCGAATTCTATGTCATGGCAGAACATAATCAGGTGCAGGCCGTGATCGACTATATCGCGGGAATGACCGACCGCTATGCGCTTGGTGAGTACGAGCGACTCTTTGTACCACAAGGTTGGCAAGAAGAGTAGCCATTCCGCATATGGCATAATGAAGGAGGAGTCACTGTGCTCAGGAAGCACAATGATTGTTTTTTACACCTTCGGGCCCGAAAGGAAATCCCATGTTTGGTCTTGATGCTCTCAGCTACGAGAACATGGCACTTATGGCACCTTTGGCAGCGCTGATCGGACTTGCTACAGCAGCCTATCTCTCTTGGTGGGTAGTGCGTCAAGAAACAGGGACCTCGAAGATGACCGAGATATCGACCGCCATTCAGGAGGGTGCGCTTGCCTTCTTGATAGCCGAATACAAGATCTTGGCGCTCTTCGTGTTAATCGTTGCCCTACTCTTGGCTGTCGCGACCTTTCCGTTGACGGCCATCGCCTTCGTATCGGGTGCTCTTCTCTCCGCTCTTGCTGGTTTTATCGGAATGACGATCGCCACCCGTGCCAACGTACGCACCGCTCAAGGAGCCACCCACGGAGTCGAATATGCGCTTAAGGTTGCGTTCCGATCGGGTCTTACCACCGGGCTTGCCGTAGCAGGATTTGGGCTGCTCGGTCTCAGCCTTTGGGCGCTCTCGCTGATGCTTGGTGCCAGCTCACTTGAAAGCCTCGAATATGGCGCTGAGGTGTTGACAGGCTTTTTGATGGGGGTGTCGGTCGTTGCACTCTTTGCGCGGGTAGGCGGAGGAATCTATACCAAAGCAGCAGACGTCGGTGCCGACCTGGTAGGAAAAGTGGAGGTCGGTATTCCTGAGGATGATCCGCGCAATCCTGCGGTCATCGCTGACAACGTGGGAGACAATGTGGGGGATGTCGCCGGAATGGGTGCCGATCTGTTCGAATCGTTTGTCGGTGCACTGCTCGCTCCTATGATCCTTGCCATAACGATATGGGGGATAAGTGGGTTTTCTGGTGAAGTTTGGTCGACCGATCTACTCTTTGGTATCTCGATGCCATTGATGATCGCCTCGGTCGGGATCATCACCTCCATCATAGGCATGGTCGTCGTCCGCGCTTCAGCAGATGCGAACCTACAGTCGGTACTCAACCGGGGTGTATACCTCTCTGCAATCCTTCAAGTGATCGCGATGTTCGGTCTCTTCCGT
>WQXV01000010.1 GCA_009781565.1 Actinomycetes bacterium | reverse complement strand
GGCACATAGAAGAACGAATCCAGCTTGATAATATGATCTTTTCGAGGTTGTTCTCATTCGTCTTTTTCCATCACACTTTGTCGCGGACAAAACTCCGTTCCTCTCATGCTGAAACAGTTATCGTCATTCTAGCAGGTTAGTAGGCAAAGTTGAATAAATGTCAATCAACAAGTCACGAGAATTCTTATTCTTAGCACAAACGATCAGTGATCATGCTGATTTGGACGGGATATCCTACAGTTCTCGGCGCGCTTCCATCGCACGACCCAACGTCACCTCGTCGGCAAACTCGAGATCGCCTCCCACGGGAAGGCCGCTGGCGATTCGGGTGACCTTGATCTGGAGGGGCTTGATCATGCGCGCAAGATAGGTCGCGGTCGTCTCGCCCTCGACGTTGGGGTTGGTCGCAATGATGACCTCGCTGATCGAAGTATCGCCCAGCCTGCTCATCAGCTCGGCAACCTTGAGCTGCTGCGGACCGATCCCATCAAGCGGCGAGATGACGCCATGGAGCACATGGTAGAGTCCGTGGTATTCACCGGTGCGCTCGATCGCGGTCGCGTCTCGTGGTTCGGCCACGACACACAGCTGCGTCGAATCTCTGCGCGGGTTGGCACACACCTCGCACAACTCACCCTCGGCAAAATCAAAACACTGCGGGCAGAAATGGATCGTCTCTTTCGCGTGGACGATCGCATCGGAAAGACGCTGCGGATCAGCTTGCTCGCTGGTCAGCAGCCAATAGGCGATACGCTGGGCGCTCTTCGGTCCGATCCCGGGCAGGCGCTCAAGCTCGTCGAGCAACGCAAGTATTGAGGCGGGATAACGCATCCGATCCGGCTCCTTACTCAGCCGGTGCCACTACATCAATCCGGGGATGTTCATACCCCCGGTGATCTCTGCCATACGGGAGTTGGCAAGCTCTGCCGCAGAGCGGAATGCCTCGTTGACCGCGGCGACCACCATATCTTCAAGCAGCTCGATGTCAGAGGTGTCGACCGCACTTGGATCTATCTTGATACTGGTAAGCTCGTAGGCGCCGGTCATGGTCGCTTTGACCATGCCACCACCTGCACTCGCTTCGATAGTCTCATTCGCCAACTCTTCTTGCAAAGCGACCATCTTCGTCTGTGCTTCCTGAGCCTGTTTCATCATCTTTTGAATGTCCATCGTTCTCCTTTGCCGTTGCCGTCTATCTCGTCACAGACCAGTTCATTGATCTTGTTGATCGATCACTGTCGCGCCCCACTCGTCCAGCTTTCCCATGAGCTCTTGATCCTCTTCGAGAGCGGCAGCCTTCGTCTGAGCCTCTGTCAGAGTGACCGAGCTGTCCATCTGAAGCTCAAAGGGTATCTCCGAGGATACCGCGTCGTGCGCAGTTTCATCTGCGATCATATTCTCTTTTGCAGACGGCACCTCGATGACCGGTGCTGGAGTTGTCATGACCTGCGGCGCTTCGGGCTCTTCGGTCTCATCATCATCGCTAGACGCTGTATCGATTGCTGATACCGGTGCATAGATGATCTCATCACCGGCCTTCAGTTTGACGTTGAAATTGGTAGCGGCTGCTTCGTGAAGCGCTTGGGTGAGCATCACGAGATTCTCACGTTGACCTGCCTGTTTCATACGAAATACCTGATTGGCATCGTAGATGATGGTAAACATCCCCTCATCGTCAAACGTCGCCGAGGTGTCGACGTAGAGCGGATAGCGCGAAGGGCTGGTCTCACGGATGCGCGTCAGCGTGATCCGCCACAACTGCTCTGCCCGCATCGGATCGGCAACCCCACCATCGGTGGCCGGAGTCGGAGCTGGGGCAGAGGTAGGTGTCGTTGTCGCTGGTACCGGACTCGCCGGATCGATCGGTCTTTGAGAGGCCGGTTCCGCAGCCATGCTGATCGGTACTACCGCGCCTGTTCTGCCTTGCTCGAGCGACTCGATGCGCTGGGCCAAAGCCTCAAGGGAGATATCACCCTCCGGACGCGTCGCGCGGATCAGCACCATCTCGAGGATGAGTCGTGGATTGGTCGAACGCCGCATCGAACTCATCGCCTCATCGAGCAGATCAAGCGAGCGCGCGATATGCTCAGGTCCGATGAACTGCTTTCCGACATTTCCCAGATTCTCGATCTCGTCATTGGTGCGATCGATGATCCCGGCGCTCACGCCAAGGACCGAGAGCACGTACATATCCCGTAGGTATTCTTGCAACGAGCGTGTGATCTCGACCAGATCGGCTCCGACCTCGACCTGCGCCTGGACCCATTGAAGGGTTGCGACCACGTCGCGTGTGGCGACCGAGGTTGCCAGTGTAGCCAACGATTGTGAATCGATCTCACCTAACATCCCCTCGACATCGTCGACGGTGATCTCTTCACCGGCAAAGGATATGAGCTGCTCGAGCGCGGTGATCGCATCGCGCATTCCTCCGTCGGCGAACTTCGCGATCATAGGCAGCGCCGCAGGATCGATCTGGACCCCCTCGGATTGGGCGATATAGCCCAACCGTGCCGTGATATCCTCGATGCTGATGGGATGGAAGTCGAATTGCTGACAGCGACTCTTGATCGTCTGCGGGATCTTTTGGGGATGGGTCGTACACAGCACGAAGATCACATGCGACGGAGGCTCCTCCAGCGTTTTGAGCATAGCGTTGAATGCGCCGGTCGAGAGCATATGGACCTCGTCGATGATGTAGACCTTGTACTTACCCTGGGCCGGTGCATAGTGCACCCGTGAGATGATCTCGTCGCGCACGTTCTCGACGCCGGTACGCGATGCCGCATCCAGCTCGATCACATCGGGATGATTGCCTTCGGCGATCGCTTTGCATGTCTCGCAGCTCCCGTCGGGCTCGGAGGTGGGCGCACCACATTCGCAGAACAGCGCCTTGGCCAGGATGCGCGCCGTGGTCGTCTTGCCGGTACCACGGGGGCCGACGAAGAGGTAGGCGTGGGCGAGCTGGTCACCAGCCAGCGCGTTTTGCAGCGTGCGCGTGATATGGGTCTGTCCCACCATGTCATCGAAGGTGGTCGGTCGGTATGTTCTATATAAGGACTGGTATGCCATGCGATCCTTTCATCAGTTATGGATGCGCTGAGCAGACCCAGGGGCTCGCCAGGGAGTGCTTATGGCTGCTACGTCTCCGTCCTGACCAGGTTCACACTATAGCGCCCCCTGAGTCCGTTCAACGCATCCGTCCTCTATAGTACCAACGCATCCGGTCAATCGGAGCGAGTTGACACAATTTGCTTATCTGGAATGTGTGTCCTCTGTTACGTTTTGGGACTGATGGTTGCGGGAGCGTCTGGTGATGCTAAGCTTTTAGAGGCAGTATCTCCGACGAGTAAGGTGACAAGCATGCTCAATTATCTCTATCGCATCCTGTGCGGCTTCTTCTTGGGACTGAGCGTCTTCGCCCCCGGACTCAGCGGCGCGGTGATTGCCATCATCATGGGTGTCTATAAAGACATCGTCGAGATCGCTTCGAACCCCTTCAAGAATCTCAAACGCAACATCTTGTTCTGCATCCCGATCGGTATCGGCGTGGTCCTGAGCGGTATCGTCTTCATCGTCATCTTCGACCTTCTATTCAATACCTACGAGAAAGCGACCTATCTGTTGTTCCTGGGCCTGATCGCCGGTAATCTGCCGGTCATCTATGCCGAGATCAAGAAATACGGATTCAAGCTGAGCTACCTGTGGGGAGGCATCGCAGCGTTTGCGATGGCTCTCTCTCTGTTCTTTGCCGGGACCCGCTCAGGCATGGGTGGAGACGCCCAAGGACTGACCGCGGGTATTGCTCATCTTGCCGCAGCCGGGTTTGCCGGAGGCGCGACCATGCTCATCCCCGGTATGAGCGTCTCGATGGTGCTCATCGTCTTCGGGGTCTACCGGCAGTTGATCTATGCAGCTAAGACGTTGATCGATCTGGATCTAACGCTGCTGGTGCCCTTCGCACTGTTCGCGCTTTGTGCGGTCGCAGGGGTGGTGCTCTCATCGCGCGCGATCAAGTGGGTGTTCGAGAAGATACCTGGACTTGCCTACACCATGATCCTCGGGTTCATGACCAGCTCGATAATGGGGCTTATCATCCAGAGCATCCGCCTACAGGACAGCGATTTCAACTGGCGTTTAGGTGCATTCATGCTGGTACTCGGACTCGCGATCTCGATGATGTTCGTCTATCTCTCGAACAAGATGGATGTCGGAGAGCTCGGCGCCGAGGAAGACAAACTCCCTGCTTTTCTCGACTAGTTCCGTATCAGATATAGAGCCATTCTACCTATGCGTCTACCTATGCGATGCGTAGGCGTGACTAGATCAGCGAGCGCCTGATGATCGTCTGTTCGCGATCAGGGCCGACCGCGATGATCGAGACCGGCACACCGGCAAGCTCCTCGAGTCGCGCGATGTAATCTTGCGCCTCCTGGGGTAGCTCCTCGAAAGTGCGCGCCCCCGTGATATCGACGTTCCAGCCTTTCATCTCCTCATAGATCGGCTTGGCATGGTGGAATGCGCTTTGATGGCCGGGTACGGTGGTGTGGCGCACGCCCCGTGCGTCCTCGTAGGCCACACAGATCTTGATGGTGGGAAACGCACTGAGCACATCGAGCTTGGTGATCGCCAGATCGGTCAGCCCGTTGATCTGTGCAGCATATTTGGTGATGACAGCGTCATACCAACCGGCGCGTCGTTTACGACCGGTCGTGGTGCCATATTCGTGTCCCACATCGATGAACGTGTCGCCATCGGCATCGAAGAGCTCGGTCGGAAACGGTCCGGAGCCGACGCGTGTGATATAGGCTTTCGAGATACCCAGGACGCGCGCTACCTTGGTCGGTCCGACCCCGGTACCGACACACGCGCCACCAGCGGTCGGGTTGCTGGAGGTCACGAACGGATAGGTCCCGTGATCGATGTCGAGCAGGGTTCCCTGGGCCCCTTCAAAAAAGACGTTCTTGCCGGAGTCGAGCGCGTCGTTGAGTACCGGTGAGAGCTCGATGATGTGGGGTTCGAGGATCTTGGCATATTCCATGAACTCGGCGGTGATATCGTCGACCGAGTAGGGATCGAGCCCATAGATCTTCTCGAGCACATCGTTGGTCTCGACCAGAGCAGCGGTGACCTTCTCGCGAAAGATCGAGCGGTCCAAAAGATCTTGCATACGCAGACCGAGTCGCGCTGCTTTATCCCGATACGCCGGGCCGATACCACGTCTGGTCGTGCCGATCTCGTTGGTTCCCAACCTGCGCTCGGACGCGCCGTCGAGGTCTTTGTGATAGGGCATGATCAGATGCGCGTTGGTCGATATCAGGAGACGATCGGTCGAGATATCTTGGGCGTTGAGCATCTCGATCTCTTTTATGAGGACCTCCGGATCGATGACACAGCCATTCCCGATAGCGGGGATGACCTGTGGATACATGATCCCACTGGGCACCAGATGCAGCTGGAGCTTGGTCCCTTTATATATCACCGTGTGTCCGGCGTTGTTGCCGCCTTGGAAACGCACGACATAGTCGAACTGCGAAGCGAGCAGATCGGTGATCTTACCTTTACCTTCGTCTCCCCACTGCACGCCTACCAGTACTACTCCGGCCATCGACCTACCTCTTTTCCTTGTCGGTGCGCAACGTGCGCTCCTGCGACTACGGTGCCTCTTTCTCCTGTTGCGTCGAGGCAAGCTGAGCAAATTTCATATACATCGCCCGAAACGCCAGATGGATCTCACCGGTGGGGCCGTTACGGTTTTTCGCGATGATCAGATTGGCCTGCCCGGGTCGCGGACGCCCCTCCTCATCCTCGTTGCCGGGATTGATGATACGGTCCAAGAACATGACCACGTCGGCGTCCTGCTCGATTGCTCCCGACTCGCGCAGGTCGGAGAGTTGAGGTCTCTTGCCCTTGCGGGTCTCGATCCCGCGGGAGAGCTGTGAGAGGGCCAGGACCGGGACCTGTAGGTCCTTGGCCAAGATCTTGAGGCCACGCGAGATCTCGGCGATCTCACGCTCGCGGCTCGCGTCATTGTAGCGCACCGGCTGCATCAGCTGGAGATAGTCGACGATGATCAAGCCGTTGCCCTGACTGTGGCGCAGTTGCTTGCGCGCCTTGGCGCGCAGCTCGGCGATGTTGAGCGAGGGCGAGTCGTCGATCGCGATGTTGTAGTTCTCGAGTCGGCCGATCGCGTTGGTTATCTCAGCCCAGTCACGATCGGAGATGTTGCCATCGCGCACATGGGTGAAGCTGACCTCGGCTTCAGCGCAAAGTATTCGTGAGACCACATCTTTGACGGTCATCTCCAAAGAGAAGATCGCGACATTGGCTCCCTGCTTGGCCGCGCCGGTCGCAACATTGAGTGCGAACGATGATTTACCGACGGAGGGACGGGCACCTAACACGATGAGCTCTCCGGGACGCAAGCCATGCGTCTTGCGGTCCAGATCGGAAAAACCGGTCGCGATACCGCTCAATTGCCCCTTGCTTGCGACCAGATCCTCGAACTCTTTGAACGTCTTCCACAGTTGTGTCTCGTCGAGCAGTTCAAAGTCGTTTGAGAGGCGCTCCTCGGTCACTTTCATGACCGTGGCCTCGGCAAAACCGATCGCTTCGGCGATCTCATCGGGAGCATCATAGCCCATCGTAACAATCGCGCTACCTGCGGTTATGAGTTGTCGGTATGTGGATAACCGCTTAACGATATTGGCATAGCGCTCCCAATAGCTGGTCGCGGTGATCGAGGTCGATATTTCGACCAGATAGTCATAGCCGCCGACCGAATCGAGCTTTCCTTTGGATTCCAGCCGATCGGCCAGGGTCAGTAGGTCGTAGGTGATACCTTTGGCAGTGAGCGCCTCCATAGCTTCAAATATGCTCTGATGACGTGTCGAATAGAAATCATCGCAGGTCAGAGTACCTGTTGCCTCTTCTTGGACCTCATTTGAAAGCATCATCGCGCCCAGTAAAGCGCGCTCTGCGTCAAGGTTATGCGGAGGTATCCTTGGAGTGTTCTCCACCTCTATCGGGCCTCATTTCATGTGATAAAATCTGTTGAGTTCTTCATGGTAACCGATGCGTTTTCGCTGATTTTTCGAGTTTCCACAGAGCAAATAATTCCGAACAGCCATTTTTCGAGTTTTCCACAGTTTCCACAGATTAAATGGGCGATGTTGCGTTACCGTTTCGTTACTTTTCACGCTTTATTACGTCTTTCTGAGCAATTCATTACCTCAAATCTAGCTCAGAGTTAATTTGGTCGAAAGTACTTGCAATACTGATTGCGATGGAGTAGAACATGAGTACGGCTGTATCGGGATCCTGCGAAAGTAGGATCGCATGGCGCGTAGTTTCGAACCCTCCTATCTGATATCGTATCGGCCTCGCTGTCCGCATAGCTCGTCGCTTGCCCTTATGGTGCGCCGTGTCGTGGTGTCGGTCCTCCTACTTCTCATATTTGCTAATGTCATCGCACCTCAGTTAAGTGGCGCGGCTCCTTTCACTGGTCAGATCATCCTTGGTTTCAACGAACGATACGGTCCACAAAACTCCACGCACTGGGGTGCGGATGTCGTGTGCGATACTGGCTCGATCCTCTACGCTCCGGTGTCCGGGACCGTGTCATATGTCGGCTCGGTGCCTGCCGCGGCCGGTCCCGGACAGAAGGCGCGCGCGTTGACCATCACGACAGCCCTTGGCCATCAAGTCACCCTCAATCCATTTGCAGAGACCTCTCTTGCAAAGAACGATACGGTGGTCAAAGGACAGGCATTGGGAACACTTTGTGAGACCGGAGATATCTCCTCACCGGTCCCCCATGTCCACCTCTCCCTGCGCATCGAGGGGATCTATCAAGACCCGGCGTCACTGATCGAGGCGACCTTGCGCCCCTCGTCGAGTGGCTCGACGCCTCTATCCGTGTCCCCTTCTCCAGCACAGCCGACTCCTCCGATACCTGCAACCTCTCCGGTGACCGGTGCTGTGCCCTCCGCCCGACCAAGCAGCTCCCCCGTGTACGCACCACAGGTCGCACCCTCTCCTGATCATTCCGTAGCCGAAGGGATGGAGGCAAGCTCGCCCTTAGCTAGCGCCACTATCGTCGCCTCTGTCCCTGATCCGGCACCTGACGCTGATGTGCAGCTCGCGCCTCTTGAGTCGACCAAGCAGGTCTCCTCCCTACCATCAGCATCGCCCGTCGTCAGCCCCTTCTCGTCACCAGCTGGCTCAATCGCCCAGATCGCTGGTATTACCGTGATAGAGATCGAAGATCTGACCATCCCCGCTACCCCGATGAACACGACAGATTACCTTGGCGCGTTCTCGCTTGATCGCACCCAGTGGGCCGCGATCCTCTATGCAGTCGGCATCATGATCCCCCTTGTATGCTTTGGACTGGTCAGTATCGCCAAGAAGCTCGGCCTATCCCCTGTGCTCCATCCTCAGTTCATGCATCTCTTTGCAGCGCGAGAAGAGAAGTGATAGAATGCTTAGACCACAACCTGTCTTGGGTCAGCCTTCACGCACCCAAGACCGCATGAGGCCAAAGGGGGTGAGAAGGTGAAGGCATATGAACTGATGATAATGATAGACCCGACGCTGGATGAGGAAGCTGCTTCCGCGCTCGTTGCGCGTGCGCAAGCGATAATCACCGCAGAGGGCGGAGAGATCGTAACGGTCGAAGAGTGGGGTAAGCGTCCTCTCGCGTACGAGATCGATAAGCTCAAAGACGCATATTATGCCGTCATTGAGTTTAGCCATGATGAGCCCGCGATCGCTGAGGTCGAGCGTGTGTTGCGCATCACGGACGGCATTATGAGGTACTTGCTGGTCAATCGCGTAGACAAAGAGTAATGCATGCGGTATCGGTACCTTACAGTGAAAGGTTAGAAACATGAGTATCAACAAAGTGATCATCAGTGGGAACCTTACCCGCGATCCGGAGATCCGTATGGCAGGAGCAACTCCTCTCTGTCAGATGGGTGTCGCGGTCAACGATCGTCGCAAGAACAATGACACCGGCGAGTGGGAGGATTACGCCAATTTCTTCGATGTCATCATGTGGGGCAATCGCGGTGAGTACTGGGCTCGCAATCTGAGCAAGGGAAGTCATGTTGTGATCACCGGACGTCTACGCTGGAGCCAGTGGCAGACAGCCGAAGGTCAGAAACGAAGCAAGGTCGAGATCGTCGCAGACGATATCGAGTCGATGAGCCCACGTACCGGCTCGAACGCAGGACCGGCATCTGAGAGCGCTGCTTCAGCGGTCGCAGGTCCTGACCCCGTTCCTGTCGAGGTCTTGGGCGACGAGATACCATTTTAGTCAAGGAGGATCCAAGTAATGGCAGAACTTACCAGTCATAAGCCTCGGGTCAAGCAGTGCCAATTCTGCAAGGACCAAACGAAGTTTATCGACTATAAAGATACGCAGCTTCTGCGTAAATACATGACGGATCGGGGCAAGATCAAGCCTCGTCGCGTCACGGGGACCTGTACTCAGCACCAAAAGGATATCGCCACCGCGATCAAGCGTTCCCGTGAGATGGCGTTGGTCCCCTATCTTGTTCCTATCGTCAGCAACCGCGTCGGTCGCGGTCGCAATTAGGACGGGGGCAGATCATGAAAGTCATATTGACACAAGAGATCAAAGGCCGTGGTGGTGAAGGCGATGTCGTCGAGGTCAAGCGCGGCTACGCGGTCAACTTCCTGTTTCCCAAGAACATGGCGATCAAAGCCACCGAGGGTAACCTCAAACAATTGGAGCTACGTCGCCACAACATCGAGAAGCGCGAAGTCTCACGTTTGAGTGACGCGAACAAAGCGGTCGAGTACCTGACCGACAAAGAGGTCGTCATTCCGATGAAGGTCGGTGAAGAGGGTCGTCTGTTCGGCTCGGTCACCGCTCCGATGATCGCCGATGCACTCCATGAGATCCATGGCGTCGAGGTCGATCGTCGCAAGATCGAGGTCAAGGCTCCGATCAAGGAGTTGGGCGAGCACCACGTCGATATCAATGTGTATCGTGAGCTCAAAGCTCCGATTCTGGTCAAGGTCGTATCCGATGGAGAGGCGATCGACATCGGTCTGACCGCCGAGCAGGCTGCCGAGCTGGTAGATGCCGAGCAAGCTGCCGAACTCCAAGCGAAGGAAGAGGGAGAAGAGATGGCTGTCGATGAGAAAATAGTAGCAGATGAAGCTGCAGACACCCTCGGAACTGAAGATGCTTTCAGCGCACCGATGCCCGGACAAGAAGAGGTCCTTGCAGAAGGTGCACCGGTAGCTGAGGAGCTAGCCGCTGAGGCTGACTCTGACGAGTGGGTGCAGGTCTAAGCACAAAGCGCGCGGGCGTAGTTCAATGGTAGAGCGTCAGCTTCCCAAGCTGAATGTTGCGGGTTCGATCCCCGTCGCCCGCTCCAGACATTAACGAATGCCCTCTATGGGGATCGAACCCGAGAGGGCGTTCGCGACCTTAGGAGCGAACGGTTCGAGCGCAGCGAGATCTCAAGACCGCACTGAAGGTGCGGGATTGCGATCCCCGTCGCCCGCTCCATAACACAATGTTTATGAGAAGCGCCCCGTGAGGGGCGCTTCTTTTCTTTCATCTATCGGTGTTTACTTGCGTCTGCGTCTGCGTGATAGAGCGAGGCTTATCGATCCTGCCAATAGGGGAACACATACCATCATCAGTAGCCCGAGGTTGGCATCCCCCGTCTTGGGAGTACCTCCACTGATGGGGATCTGCTGATTTCGGTTAGGCTGAGTGTTGGGATGGGGAATCGGGGTGGTTGTGGTATAGGTGTTGGTGAACACCACGCCACCACTGGGGTACTCTACACTAGCTACCAGCGTTTCCTCACCCTGATCGGTCACGGTGACTTTCACGGTATAGACGGTACTGTCCACCGTCCAGCCACCGGCTGAGACTGAGGTCTCTTTGACCGTGTAGGTGTGGACACCCGGCTCGATATAGATGATCTGTGAGAAGGTGACCTTTCCATCAGCGGTATTGGTCGCTACTGCGACCTGGGTATCACCCTCAAAAACCGCGAAGTTGAACTGTCCTTCAACCAGTGCTTTGCCGATGGCTTTCTTGGTCGCGATCAGTTGTAGCGTTGCCTCTTTATAGATCGTTATCGGTGTGTTGTTGCGGGTATTGACATACTCGCAGTATGAAGGCTCAGCCCCAATAAGGCCGACTTCTCCTGAGCAGGTGGTACTGTAGCCATCGGAGTTGGCTTCTACCTCGTCGACGCTATAGGTAGTCCCCACTGGAATACCCGTGACCGTACGCGAGTCGCCACCTTTGAGGGTGAAGCCTACTCCCGAAGCTACTCCATCGTAGGTGCCTCCATCTGAGAAGGTCACGACGAAAGTGAAGTCCCTTTCCTCCTCGGTGTTGTTGCCTGCCAAGGTCTTGGAAACTTCGAGGTCTCCGCGCTCGAGGTATTTGGTGTTGGTGAACTTGGCACGACTGAGGCGCAAAGCGATCGTACCACTCGCGCCACTTGAAGTGGTCACATACCCATTACTGTTCGCTTCGCTTTCTTCCACGACATAGGTAGTTCCTACAGGAATGCCGTTTATCATGCGGGACTGGCCACCTTTAAGCGTAAAGCCCACTCCGGATTCGACCCCATCATAGGTGCCTCCATCAGAGAAGGTCACGACAAAGGTGAAGTCCGCATCGGTATCGACCCCATCTCCGATCAAGCTCTTGCAGATCCGCAGTGAGCCCCGAGAGATATATTTCTCATTGGTAAACTCACAGACTGAGAGATCCGCGCCGATAGTACCGGACTCGTCGATCGAGGTCGTGGCATAACCGTCAGTGCTAGCTTCTGCCTCTTCGACCGTATAGGTCACTCCTTGAGGTATTCCGGTGATCTCCTTGGACTGGCTACCCTTCAAGGTGAAGGGCACACCTGACACCACCCCACTGTAGGTTCCTCCATCACTGAAGGTCACGGTAAAGGTCCAGTCCGCATCCGAGTCGGTGCCGTCCCCTGCCAGTATCTTGGAAACGGTCAAATCACCCCTGGCGAGGTTTTTGGTATTGGTGAACTCGCAGATCGAGAGATCCGAGTTGATCCTACCTCTGGTTCCGGTCGCGGTGGTGGCGTACCCATCGGTGTTGGCATCGGACTCGACCACACAGTATTTGACCCCTTGAGGTATTCCGGTGATCTCTTTGGACTCTCCCCCTTTAAGGGTAAAGCTCACTCCGGATGCAACCCCATCATACGTGCCTCCATCACTGAAGGTCACCACGAAGGTGAAGTCTTTGCTGTCATCAGTCCCGTCTCCTACGAGCTTCTTGGTGACTGTGAGATCTCCGGTTGCTTGACGCTCACGGTAATCGTTTATGAAAGTGATCGCCTCATGAGAGTAATCAGACCAATCTATTTCAGCCCAACCAATCTCAGATCCGATCTCGCGTGACTTTACTCTAAGCAGATCGGTGATGATCAAAGTGCCCGACGAGGAATCCCAGGTCACCTCGACCTCGATCAGATACTCGGTGTGATCGATCTGCCAACGAGGATCTTCAAAGCCGCTACTCGCTCCTAATTCTTTGATCACATAGTAGTAGTGACCCGGTGAGTCCATGGATGGTAGCGAGAAACCAGCCGTCGTCTCGATACTGGTCGCGGGCTTGCTCTCTAGGGGAGCTCCACCCAATCCCGTAAGAGGATCCCACGCATACAGATCAAAGTCAAAAGACCATGAAGTGGGTGCCCCATCGCCGCTTACCTCTTTGCTCAGAACGACATCGGTACTGACAGGACGCGGATTGTAGCGATTGATGAACAGAACAGAGCTGTGATCCTCACGATCATAGGTGGTCGCGACCTCATCGAAGTTGGTCCAGCCGTCTGAACCCCAAATGAGAGTATCGAGGTCTGCCTGCATGATCGAAGAGACCATGTATCCGGTCGAGCCACTTGCCGGGCTCTCGACCACAGTCACCTTCACGTAGTAGCGCGTCTGATCCAGTATCCAGCCTTGAGCCTCGTCTCCGTCGCTTGTGTTGACACAGGCGGTCTCGGTGATGAGGAAGTAGTACTCACCATCAAGAAGTCCCGTGATCTGATCGAAGATAAAGGAGTAGTCTCCTGGTGCAGAAGCAGTGACCGAGGCATCTCGGGTGATGATGGCTGCACTGTCTCTCGGTATCGGATCCCCATAGGTATCGAGCAAGAAGTTGCCCGCTTGATCGACCTGGGTCAGCTCAAATGTGAATTCAACTTCTGGGTGGGTGGTGATACCACTGTCTTGGAGCCATTGAGACAGCTGGTCGACTCTTTTGCGTCCTCCCAGAGTAAAGCCCCCACCTCGCTCTTGTCTCTCTTTGGGAGTATTGTTGCAAGCCAGGATCAAAGTATGAGAAGTCCCATCAGGAGAGAGCTGCCACTCAAACGAGCCACTCCCTGCCTCTTGATCGGGATCGAAGCTGATCGTCTCCCCATCGAAGTAGAAACGATAATAGATGCCGTCGCTGGTATAGCCATCAGGCGCTCCTGTTTCAAAGAGAGCATAGTAGCCTGGTTCCGTCAGTTCATAGTCAGGTGTCACAGGTGGAGCGAAGGTCGTAGTGATGCTGCGCGTGCCGCTCCACTGAGGCCCGCTGTACTGATAGAGTGCAAACTGCGAGTCTGGCAGTGCGAAGCGCGGGTCTTCTGCGAACTTGCTTACGTTGACGAAGAACTTGGTCTCACTCTCACCTCGAATGTAGACCTCAGCCTCATCTTCTTCCTCACCCAAAACGATGATCTCGTTGCGATGGTTTCCTGCACCCAGTTTGTCAGTGATGAAGTAGAAATCAAAGGATTCGTAGGTATAGTCCCCCGAATCAGGCGGATCTTGCACCCCTGCATCAAGGGTGATGAGCCGACATACATCTGCCCCATCACTGTGCGTTCTGTCGTGGTCATGGAGAGGAACGAAATTGAGCTCATCAAACTCGAGCAGCTCACAGGTACACAGTTGTCGTCCTGCTACATCGCCCTCTGTATAGAAGACATCCTTGACACAGCGAGTCCGCGCACCATAGGCCCAAGTCCCACTATCGCGAGAGGTCGCAACAGGAGTCAAGGAAGTTTCTGCACCTAGGTCGCTC
>WQXV01000009.1 GCA_009781565.1 Actinomycetes bacterium | reverse complement strand
TAGGGCATGTCCTCGTTGATCAGACCGGCAAGCTCGATGAACTGGGTATGAAAATCGTACTCACGGGCCTTCCAGCTTAAATAGAATGGATCGATCGGGATGCAGTGTCCACCCAGACCGGGGCCGGGGTAGAAGCCCATGAACCCGAACGGCTTGGTCTTGGACGCATCGACGACCTCCCACATATTGATATCCATGCGCTCACACAGCTGGGCCAGCTCGTTGACCAACGCGATATTGACGCAGCGGTAGATGTTCTCGAGCAGCTTGGAGAGCTCGGCGGCTTTGGTCGATGAGACCGGCACGACCGTGTCGATGAAACGCTCGTAGAAATCAGTAGCCAGCTCGGTGCACCTCGGGGTGCATCCACCCACCACTTTGGGGGTGTTCTTGGTCTGGAACTGGGTGTTTCCCGGATCGACGCGCTCGGGTGAGAACGCCAGATAGATGTCTTTACCGACGGTGAATCCCTGCTCCTCGAGCAGTGGCTTGATGACCTCGTCGGTCGTACCGGGATAAGTGGTCGACTCGAGCGTGATCAGCGTCTCATCGGTCAGATGGGGCGCGATGGCCTTGGTCGCATCCACCATGTAGGAGATATCGGGCTCTTTCATCTCGTTGAGTGGTGTGGGCACACAGATCGCGATGCAATCGCACTCCTTGGCTTGATCGAACTCGGTGGTGGCTCTGAGCAGCCCCGCCTTGACCAGCGGAGCCAGCTCCTCATCTGGTACGTCACCGATATAGCTTTGACCTGCGTTTATCTGTGCAGCGCGCTCGTCGCTGACCTCGAAACCGATGACTTTGTTGCCGACTTTTGCCATCTCGACGGCAAGAGGGAGACCGACATAACCCAGTCCGACCACTCCGAACACTGCTTTATCACTGCCGAGCTTCTCTTTGAGTGTCATGTCCATTCCTTATGCCTTCACCTGCGCCTTTGTGGCCATACTCCCGGTCATATTCCCCTCGAGGACATGCATAGAACCTTATCGGCGCAGCTGAGCGCCCGTGCGTGCTTGCATGACCTTATCGTAGACCGAAATCGTGTTATTAATCATATCATCAAGCATGAAGCGCTGAATAATGCCTGCACGAGCGTCCTCACGCATCTGCTTGCGCTGCGTCTCGGTCATATCGAGCGCATCCTCAAGTATCTCGGCGAGCCGCTCGGGATCCTTGGGAGGGCTGAGCAGTCCCGTCACTTCATTGACGATCGCCTCGCCAATTCCGTCGACATCGCTGGCCACCACGATCGCTCCGCTGGCCATCGCCTCGATGATCGTATAGGGCAGCCCCTCCCATATCGAGGGCAGGACGAACAGGTCGCAGGAGGCGTACAGCGGCAGCGGGTCCTCGTGCGCGTCAAGGAAGTGCACGGCATCTTCGAT
Source organism: Actinomycetes bacterium (assembly GCA_009781565.1). Classification (GTDB taxonomy): domain Bacteria; phylum Actinomycetota; class Coriobacteriia; order WRKU01; family WRKU01; genus WRDL01. The sequence continues at coordinate 13,209 of WQXV01000009.1, read as the reverse complement.
GCCCAGCTTGTGAGCGAGCTTCTGGAGTTTTGCCAAGTCACCCTCGTCACCGGTCGCTATCATGGCCAGCTGAGCATTCGGCTCCTTAGCACGCAGCCATGCGAAGGCATGCAACAAGGAGGGTTGGTCCTTCTCAGCACAGATGCGTCCGATGTGGAGCAACACCGGGTACGCGGGATCGACCCCGATCAGATTCGAGAGGTGGCGAAGCCCACGGTAGTAGCCAAGTGTCGCGATATCGGGCAGCGCGACCCCATTGTAGATGATGGTGGTCTTGGCTCGATCGAGTATGCCTAGTTCTTCTGCTTCGTCGCGGTTAGCACGACAGACGGTGATGAAGTGCGCGGTGTTCTTCTGCACGCTGCGCTCCATCATCAGCTTTGCTTTCGAGGTGAAACCGTGGGCGCCCTGCAGCCCATGGAAGGTGACCACGCAGCGCCGAGCACCCAGATCGTCTGCCTGACGAGCGAAGTAGGCGACCCGTGACCCATGGGCATGCACGATATCGGGTTTGAAATCCTTTATAGCCCTCCTGATAGCCGGATTTGCGGCACGCAGCGTCGCATCGATCTCGAAGTAAGGTATGCCCAGGATTTGGGCAAGCTCGGCCATATCGCCACCGGCAGGAGCACCGAGTCCGACCGCGATGCCACGCGCACTCAGCCCTCTCGCTAGATCGGCGATGTGTCTCTCGCCTCCCCCGGTGATCGTGTTGGCCGCACCGATGAGCAGGACACGCATCAGCGTCTCACCGCCTTGATCAGCGCTTCGGTCGGCTTTTTACCTATCAGTGAATAGAGGCGTTTGCGGATGCGCGTGCGTCGACGATATCTCTCGATCATCTCGAGCGCAATCCTTTCTTGGTCAGGACTGAGCAGACCTGAATCGATCAGGTCGGCCAAGATGGCGCTGTCATCACTGCGCATCCGGATGGCATCATCGGTCTTCTGTCCCTCATGGATCCGATAGTATTCGAGCGGTTCGGGTTGGTGGATATGGGTCGCACCATGGGCAAGCATGCGGAGCCACAGGTCGTAGTCCTCATTGAAGAACTGCGGTCGGAACCCTCCGACAGAATCGAGAACGGAACGTTTGAAAAGAGCATTGCCCGCAATGAAGGGAAACGTCAGTTGTTCATCGAGCGTGATACTGCGGATCTTGCCCCAGTTCGGTGCCTGCTCAAGGTGCCCATCGTCAAATATATAGAAGTAATCAGAGGAGTAGATGTCAAATCCAGGATGACGCTGCATGAAAGCCTGGCGTTTTTCCAACGCGTCGGCAGGAAAATAATCATCGGCTCCCAGCATGAGCAACCACTCACCTTGAGCATGCGCTGCGGCGGTGCGCAGGGCTCCACCCGTTCCCTGATTCTCCTGCTGGATCAGTTTCACGCGCTGATCAGAACCGTAGAGCGACTCGATAAGCGTTGCCGTCTCATCGGTCGATCCGTCATCGACGATGATCACCTCGAAGTCGCACCCTTTTTGCTCGAGGACCGAGGATACGGTCTGTTCGATCGTTTCCTGTGCATTGTAAGCCGGTATCAAGAACGAGAGGAACGGACCGGGCGCATCGTCGAGAGCTGCAGGTTCACTTTCCGCAGGACCGGTCGCATCCGTACCCACTTTCTCGATGAGATCGAGGATCGATTGGGCGACCATGCTCGCCCGATAGTTCATGCCGATGCGGGCTGAGGAACGCTTCATCTCTGATAGCCGTACACGATCATCGACAAGTTCCTGTATCGCTTCTGCAATCAGTTCAGGTGTGGCTCCTGCGATCAGTCGTGCAAACAAGGTGATCCCATCAAAGGCTTTCAGTGCGGTGGTGCTGACCGCGATCATAGCAAGTCCGGCTCCCAGATAGTCATAGAGCTTGTTGGGCAATGTCCCATCGGTCTGCTTGGCCGTCACGTCATAGAGCAGCAGCCCTACATCGTAGTGGCGCAACGTGTCGATGAGATCCTCATGCGCAACAGCAGGTTTGATAATGATCGCCTCACTGTCAGTACCGACCAGTTCATCGAAGCCTGGACCCGATCCCATAATGGTGAGCTGGGCGTTGCTGGTCAGCTCCATCGCATCGATCGCCGCATCGACATTGCGGTTCTTCGTGACCTGACCTGAATGGATTATTCGGAGCGTCGTGCTCGCCTCTGTCTCATGATCGTCGCGCTCCCCGTCTGCTCCGACCATCTTATCATCAGGGATATGCGCGTTAGCGATAAGGTGTGCACGGGGAAAGTCCAGCTCATCGTGATACCACTGAGCAAACGTTGGACTGACCGTAACGAAGTGGTCAACGTGAGACGCACTGGAACGCTCCAACTCTTGCAGATAACGACTGAGCGGGGTGGGTAGGGAGTATTCTTCTGATACCAGGTGCTCAGGCCAATACTCATAGGCTTCATAGACCAGTGGTGCGGCCAGATTATTACTCACCGTGGTCGCTGCCTCCAGGTCGAACACATTGGCACACCAGATGATGTCAGGATAAAACGATGTAAGATCGTCGATGCGCGCCTGGATGCGCTTGCGGTAGGCGCTCAGCGGGGTGGCGCGATTCATGAAGTGCCACCATGCGCGCTCGATCCCCGCTGAGGGGATCATTGAGGGATAGTGCTGATCTGCATTGACCAGCTCGCAGGTTCGGGCGATCTGCTCACCCTGGTCGAACACACCGACCTGATAGCCCGCTTGGGACAATACGCGATACATGCGCAGCGCCCGGGGGTCGAGGCAGAGGGGGGCATCGGTTATCAGAGCCACTTTCGTCATAGCTCAAATCCTCGAACTAGTGCCCGATACCTTGAAAGAGTGTATCGAGGATAGCCGGTATGCTCGATCGCTGAGCCCGATCATGGGCAAAGGATTGCACTTTCACACTGACATCGGGATCATCAAGGACCTCGAGGGCCTTGGCAACGATGCCTTCGCGTAAGGTACCGGCCAGGAAGACGACCCCTTCGTCGAGCAGCTCGTTATATTCGGTCATGTTGCGAAGCACCACCACAGGGATTCCCAGAGTCGGTCCTTCTTCCTGGATGCCACCCGAGTCGGTCAGTATCAACTGGGAATGAGCCATCAACACGATGAACTCCTCGTATGACTGATGGTCGAGCAGCGATACATTGGGGATATCGGCCAAGATTTCATGGGCATCGTTTGCCACTATGGGGTTGGCGTGGGTGGTGAGACTGATATGGTAGTCGGGGCGCGCCTTGGCGATATCGGCGATCGCGGCAAAGATCCCACGCATCTGCTCGCCCCAGCTCTCACGACGATGAGCGGTGACCAGGATGTGCTTTGTCGGTTCCGGTACCACGCCTTGTTGCTCCATGAGCTTTCTCGCCAACAACAACGAGTCGATACCGGTGTTGTGATCGGTCCGGATGATGCGCTCACGATCGATATCCTCGCGCTCAAGATTGCGCACACATTCATCGGAGGGAGCGAAGTTGTAGTGCGTCATCCGCGCGACCAAGGTGCGATTTATCTCCTCGGGAAAGGGTTGGCGTCGGTCACCGGTGCGCATGCCGGCCTCTATATGCCCCACGGGGATGCCTTCGTAGAACGCAGCCAGTGTCGCTGCGAACGTGGTGGTCGTGTCCCCATGGACAAGTACGAGATCGGGCCTCTCAGCACGCAACACCTCACCAACACCTTCAAGCGCACGCGAAGTGATCTGCTCAAGGGTCTGTCCCTGGGTCATGATGTTGAGATCGTGGTCAGGTCGAATAGAGAAGAAGTCAAGAACCTGGTCGAGCATCTCGCGGTGTTGGGCGGTCACCAAGACCCGCGAGACAAAGCGGGGATCCTCATCGAGTGCTCGCACGACCGGTGCCATTTTGATCGCTTCAGGACGGGTACCGAACACCGATAATACCTTGATCGCCACACTACCTCCTCAGCTTGAACTGTCGCTACCATGTTATCCTATTTCATAAGGTCAAACGGTTGAGGAGGACAAGATGTCAAGACTTCGTGGAGCTGTGTTCGGCGCAGGAAATATGGGTCGTCATCACATAAGGATCATGTCGCAACATCCCGATGTCGACCTGGTCGGTATCGTCGATCCGGACATCGAACGTGCCCAAGCGCTGGGCGAGCAGTGGGATGCGCCGGTGTTCGCTTCTGTAGACGAGCTGCCCGATATCGATGTCGCCATTATCGTGACACCCACTCAATACCACGCCGAGATCGCGTTGCCCCTGATCGAGAAGGGCGTGCATCTTCTGGTCGAGAAGCCTCTTGCCGAAAATCCTGAGACCGCACGTAAGATCGTCGATGCAGCCAAGGAGAAGGGCGTCACGCTCGCGGTCGGCCATGTTGAGCGGTTCAATCCTGCCATCAAATCCCTGGCAAGCCTGATCACCGATCCCAAGATGATCTCGATCGAGCGCCTCTCGCCCTATACTCCGCGTATCAAGGACAGTGTGGTCTACGATCTGACCGTGCATGATGTCGACCTTGCCTGCTGGCTGGCTGGCAGCGAGCCGGTCGAGGTCCACGCGGTCGGCACGAAGGTCTTTAGCGACACCACCGATGCCGCCACCACCGTCATTCGGTTCGCCAACGGTTGCGTGGCCACCATCCAGACCTCACGAGCGACCCAGGACAAGGTGCGTCGCATCACGATATCGGAGCCGGAGCGTTATTTCTCAGCCGATACGTTGCGCCAGGAGGTCGAGATCAAACGCGAAGCCGAGGTCTCCTATAAGCATGCTGATGAAGACATGATGTTCACCCAAGCCAGTGTGATCGAGATCCCTACGTTGGCCAAGGGCGGCGAGCCACTGCGTCTTGAACAAGATGATCTCTACGATGCGATTCTCAACGAGCGTGAACCATTGGTGCCCGGCAAGGACGGCTTGCGTGCTGTCGAGCTGGTCGACAAGATCGAGCAGCTCTGCAACTAAGCGCTCCTAAGCTTGTGAGCTCGTCACCTGACGAAAGAGCTGATAGTAGTCGTCGATGACCTGCTGATCGTTCCACTGATGTTGCGCCATGTCTGCTACCTTGCCACAGCGATCGGCATAGAGCTCATACTCTCCCATTATGTGTCTGATCCATGTGGCCAACGCATCGATATCACCCTGAGCGCAAAAGCAGCCATTCTCCTCGATGAAGAGACCTTCGGGATTGACCGAGAGTGCGGCGGTCGGTATTCCAGCCAAGGATGACTCGATGAAGGTGTTGGGCATACCTTCCGAGTCCGAGGTGTTCACACAAAGCGTCGCATGCGCATAGAGCTGCTGGGTACGCTCTAGTGAAAGCCCATAGAAGAACTCGACATTGGGCAGGTTCTGAGCGTGCGCGATGATCTCATCTTGATAGCTCTGCTTGGCATCACAGGGTGCGGCGACCATGATGAAGTTGATGTCAGGGAGCTTGGCGACAAGATCGAGATAGCCTTGAGGATTCTTCATGGGGTGGCAGCGTCCGACCCACAGAGCGGTTTGCGCGGCAAATCTTTGAGGGAGAGGATCGCCACCGGAAAGTACCGGCACCATACTGCCGATCACCGTGCTCTCGCGATTGAGGTTGTTCGCTATCAGTCGCTGCTGATGAGTTGATTGCGCGACCAGGGCGTCGGCAGGTTTGACCCGACGCTCGATATGCATGCGCGTGATCTCGTTGATATCGGGACCCACATCGACGATCGAGTCACCGTTGATCCATCTCACGATCTTGATGCCGGCGCCACGGGCGGCATAGGTCAGATCCAACCGCTCGAACTGGGTCTGGAGAAAGACCGCTGGTAGCTCGATATCGTCAAATGTCCTGCTTGAACGCGCGGCATTTATCAAGCGCCCGACATAGGGAAGCCCGCGTTTGATATGAGCCGGAATCTGGACATACGAGAAACGAGAGTCGAGGCTGGATGGTCGTGGTATCGTATCGGCAAGCACGACCCGAAAGCGCGGATCGTGTGCGAAGCCCTGCGCCAGATACGATTGTTGGACTTCGGCTCCTCCTGCGACCCAGTCGCGATCATCATCGCTCAGTAGGGGGAGGAAATCAGTCGCCTCGAAAAATACCGTGATCGGTCGATCCTGCGCGTCTGGTGCAGTGCTGGTGAGCGCTGCGCGCTTTCTGCGGGTATAGGCATTCATCAAAGAGATGAGACCATCAGTAACGTTCCGTTTGAGTTTTTGTGCTGGATTCATCGGAATCTATCTGTCTGCGACCGAGCGGTAGATCTCTTTGATCTGGTCAAGACCGGTGCGATAGTTATACCTTTGAGACCACTCATACGATGCCTGTTTCATGGCCGCGACGCGCTGCGGATCATCGATCAATGCCTGGATCGTCGCCGTCACCTCATCGAGGCTCAGCTCATCGACCCATGCGACGGCATCAAACCCGGCGGTCAAGCGCTTCATCGCTATGTAATCTCCCAATATCATCGCCAAGCTTGCGTTCGCATAGACGAAGAACTTGTTGGGCAGCGCCATCTTGGCGTTGCGATGCAGCTTGCCTGCCTGTACCGATGGGATGAGCAGGACCCCTACATCGTGGGTGTTCGCCGCCTCGACCACCTCGAGAGAGGTGACCGGTTCAGGAAAACTGATGCGATCGCTCATGCCGTGTTCCTCGATATAATCCTCGAGTCTGTCCCGGTATTCGGGATACGCGTTGGGTCCCTGAATAGCTAATGACCACGCGCCCTTGATGTTTGCGAACGCATCAATGAGCATCTCGAGCCCATAGTCGGGGCGGATGATGCTTTGGAAGTAGAACCTCAGCGGATCGGAGACAGCCGAGGGAGGCAGTGGATCTTGCGGAGGCACATTATAGACGACCGCGATGTGGGGGTTGTCACTCTTCTTCGAGTATGCCTGGGCGATCTCGTCTGCCACCACGATGACCGCATCGACCCTGTCCATCGCGGCGATCTCGGTATCGCGATAGTAATCTGCCTGAGCGCTGTCCTGATGGACCGTCTCGATGACCGTCGGGGAGTACTCATACGTCTCGTAGACGACCGGGATCGATGAGAGTGACTTCATGCGGAGCGCTTCGGGTGCCGAGACATAGTCGGTGAACTGTACGATATCGAAGTCTCTCGCGATCATCTCTTCTGCAAATCCCGCTACGAGGTTCCATTGCTTTTGTACGGTCTTGAGTCGACGCAGAGGTTCGAACACGAGAAGGTTCCACATGATCTTGAGCAGCCAGATGCGGTGCTCTGAGTGACGCACCGGCGCGAAATCGGTCCGGGTGTCGACCTCGATGATCTCGCATAGATCATGATAGATCGTCTCTCCCGCAGTCTCATAGCGACGTACCATGATCGAGACCTCGGCGCCGGCTTCTTGTAGAGCTTGCACCGATTTGAGGAGCCGTACATCGTAGGCGATGTTGTACGGATGCGAAAGGCAGATCCGCCTGCCAGCTAATGCTCCCACTTACTCGAACAGCTCCCATACCCGGGAGGCAAGGCGCTCGAGCGCCCCGGTGCCGTCCCAGAGCTCTTCGGCTGCAGCACGCGCGTTGGCTCCGGTCCGATCGGCCAGCGCGTCATCGGTCATGAGATCATCGACCAACGCTACAAAGCGATCGAAATCATCATAGGCACAAAATCCACTCTGAAACTGATCGAGGATGCCTTGGAAATCTAAAGAGAGCGACACGTAACCGATCCCATGGGCGGATGCTTCGATCAAGGTGTTGGGAAGACCCTCGGTCGCCGAGGTCGCTACCACCACGCGTGCGGTGGCATAGAGTTCCTGCAACTCTTCCCATGGCATTCCCTCGATGTAAGTCAGATTATCCAAACCGCGGGCGTCATGGGCGATCAGGCGTGTCGTTTCCGGCTCGCCCAGCGGTGCGACCATCACGAACTGGTGTTGCGGAAGGCTCTTGGCAAGACGCAGGAACTCCCATGGACGTTTGAGCGGCACATTGCGCCCCACCCACAGGACGTGGTCGTTGTGCGAGGCGGTGGCGACTTGATCAGGCAAGATGATCGAGCTGTCCACATATAACGTCGGTTTATCGAAGCGCTCCTTGACGATTCTTTCGGCATGATCGGTCAGGACTCCGACGATATCAGCAGCCTCGATACGCTTGAGCGCTTCACCGATGGCCAGAGGGGTCACGATCTTGGAGCCATCGATAAGTGAATCTCCGTTGACCAGATAGAGCACTTTGACGCCGGTCTGCTTCGCGCGCTCGATCGCGTCGAACGATTCGCGCTGAGAGGTGATCAGTATCTTGTGATCGCTTGCTTCCTGGTAAGAGTGCCGAGCTCGTGCTTGGTTGATGAGGCGTCCGAGCAGAGGAAGCCCGCGCTTGAGCTTGGGTTTCATACGTCGGGTGGTCATACCTTCGATATCGATGGTTGGCGGTCTGTCCTCGGTGAGCAGCACCACTGACGAGTCGGGTGCCTCGGCAAAGATCCGCGCCAGCCGCTGCAGCTGCATCTCCGCTCCCCCGTAAAACCACTTCTCTTCGGTGGGAGTGAGCAGACCCAGGAACTCATCCCAGGCAAAATAGACCGTCAACGTGGGGCGATCTGGGGTAGCATTCATAGAGCGTCCTCGACCAGTGCATCGATGGTCTTGGTGTAGATATCGATCATATCTTTGAAACTGAAGTTCTTCTGTACGAACGCGAATGCGTTCTCGATCATCGAGGAACGCAACTCGTCATCGGCCAGCACGCGACGTATTGCGGCAACGACGCTATCCGCACCGACTCCCGCATGGATTCCACAACGGTCCTCGTCGAGCATGCCGTCGGGATTCATACGCTCTGAGACGATAGCGGCACCGCCGGCTGCCGCCTGGATAATGGTCAGTGAGGCGGCATCCTCGAACTCCGAGGTGAACAGGTAGATGAGCGCTTTATCGAAATAGTCCTGGATCCTCGGATAGCTCACCTGGGTATCGATCAAGGTCACATTGTCAAGCTCGCGCACCTGACGATGCGCGTAGTCGGTCACCTGTTTGTCCGCTGGAGGCATGATAGCCGTGAACGGTTGATCGGGCATGAGCCGCGCGACATCGAACAGCACCCACGGTTGCTTGACCATCTGAGCCGAGCCGACCCACAGGATGCCCTTCTTTTCCTCCATGCCAGGCAGCTTGTCAGGCAGCGGCCAGCCTTTGTGGACCACCTGTGATTGTTTATTGCGACTTTCCAGCAGATTGCGCTGTTGGGTCTCACTTTGGACGAACACCTCATCACATGAGGCGATGTCATCGATCAGCGCCGCGCCGTCTTCCTCACTGCGCTCGTAGGGATGAGTCACATCATGCTCACAGGCGGTCTGAAATATCGTGGGTGCACCGGCACGTCCTGCCTCTCGCAGCATTTGGGGTGCGAAATCTGCCATCGTGGTGATAAAGACCCGCTTTTTGGGTAGATGATCATAGGCGCGAGGTGTACCGGCACCTTTGAGCCTCGAGAGGATCGAATGACGGTGTTTGCGCAGGTCGATAAAGGAAATATTCGGATCGCTCAGCGTATCGGCAGAGGTGTAATTCAATACGAAGCTGACCTCATAGCGCGGGTTTTGCGCCAGACCTTGTCCCAGCAGATACATATGCAACCCTGCACCTCCGAAACGAGGAAGATCCTCGCCCCCCTCGAAGAGAGACGCCGCCTCATCGCAGAGGATGCATACCGCGATCTTTTCTTGGTCGGTCATGATCGATCTCTATCCAGGCGTGGACGGCACTACTTATCCGCAGCGAAAAATTCCTTGACCGCTGCGATCACTTCATCTTGTTGCGCGCGCGTTATGCCGGGATAGCACGGGATGGCGATCGTTGCGTTCGCACACTCCTCGGCGACCGGCAGATCGGGCTTGACATAACCGTCAAGCAGATCGAAGCACTTCTGTTCATGCAAAGAGAGCGGATAGTAGAGTGCCGAGCCGATGCTTTTCGAGCCTAAGAACTCCTGGAGCTGCACCGCTTTGTCGGTCTTGAGTATATAGAGATGATAGATATGCGTACCGTCGGGGTCGACATAGGGTGTGACCAGATCACCGACACCAGCAAGCTCTTCATCGTAGTGGGCAGCGGCGTCAGCTCTTTGCTGATTCCATTCGTCAAGCTTGGTCAGACGGGCGCTAAGAAGCCCTGCCTGCAGCGCGTCGAGTCGTGAGTTGGTCCCAAAATCGGTATGGATGTATTTCTCGGGCATACCGTGGTTGGCGATCAGGCGACAACGGTCGGCCAGTTCCTTGTCATCGGTGGTCAAACAGCCGCCGTCTCCTCCGCAGCCAAGATTCTTGGTCGGGAAGAAACTGAATGCCGCTGCACGTGAAAGCGCACCAGCCTTCTTGCCCTTATAGGTCGCGCCCATCGCCTGACAGGCATCCTCGATGACGACCAGATCGTGCTTTTGAGCTATCGCGTTGATCGCGTCCATGTCGCAGCACTGTCCATAGATATGGACCGGGATGATCGCCTTGGTCTTCGGTGTGATCGCAGCCTCGAGTGCTACAGGATCCATGTTGTAGGTCTTCGGATCGATATCGACCATGACCGGGGTCGCCCCCATGTGCGTGATGCACTCGATCGTGGCAAAGAAGGTCCATGGAGTGGTGATGACCTCATCGCCACGCGTGACGCCGAGCGCCTCCAGTATCAAGAAGAGGGCATCGGTCCCATTCGCGCAGGCCACACAATACTCGGTCCCCACGTAATCGGCAACCTCTTTTTCAAGAGCTGCCACCCGTGGTCCACCGATGTAGGCGGCATGCTCCATAACGTCAAACCATACCGCATCGCTTTCGTCTTTGAGCTGGGAATACTGTAGGGTCAGATCGAGTAAGGGCACGCTCATCGTTGCATCTCCAATCGCTCACGGTCGGCGACCTCTCGCACGGCACGTGCCGGCGCTCCCATCACCAGGGTGTAAGGTGCCACGTCTTTGGTAACTATACTACCAGTCGCAATAAATGAGTCTTGTCCAATGTCAATGTTCGGTAAGATATGCGCGCCTCCGCCCACGCGGGCTCCGCGATGGATCGTGCAACCCTTCATATCGCTGAGCGCGTCCTCAGTACGTCCCATGAGATTGTCATTGGTGGTGACCACCATCGGCGCGATGAACACGTCTTCTTCGATGGTGACATAGGCGGTGATATAGGCGCCACTTTGGATGCGGGTACGCGACCCGATGCTGGTACCGTTCTCGACGGTCACGCTGCGTCCGATGACCACATCATCGCCGATCGTGCACTTCTCGCGCACCCCGGCGTTGTCACCGACCACACAGCCGTCACCGAACGTGGTACCCGCCATCAAGACGGTGTGAGCGCCCACACTGCAACGATCTCCCAGCTTAAGAGGTGTCAGCCCGCTCGTATCAGCAGTCGAGGAAGCGGCCAGCTTCGGCTTCTTTCCCAGCACGGCACAATCGGCTATCGTACAGCCGGCCCCGATGATCACATCGGGATAGATGGTGACATTGTTTCCGATGACCGCGTCATCAGCGATCTGCGCTCCTTGAGCGATAGACGTGTACTCTCCGATGTGCATACCTGCTCCTTCACCGCTCGGTTTTCGCTCTTAATCTCACCACAACGTCATGGATGTTTCGTGAATGGAACAGCTTATACTCAGGAATTACTTGTGCTCGAGCACCTGTTGGTAAAGCTCGATCATGGCAGCAGCCTGTCGATCCCAGACGAACTGTTGCGCCGCCACCAATGAGGCCTTTTTCTTGGAAGAGATCAAAGCGGGATCGGCGCAGATCTCGCGCAATTGTGCTGCGATGGAGTCGACCGAGTCGAATTTGAAGGTATAGCCATTACCGTATTCCTCGATCACCGAGGTGATGAAGATCAGATCATCTGAGGCGACCAGTGCCAGTCCTGCCCCCATATAGTCGAAGAGCTTGTTGGGCCCGCTGAACTCAAGGTTTTTCGAGGTAGGTGTCCAGATCAGCGTGCCGACATCGTAATCGCGAAACGACGCGACGATCTCAGAGGGCTCGACCGGGTCGACAAAGAACACCGTCTCTTGCAGGTCGAGTCTTTCGATCAGAGCCTCCAGCTCTTCTTTGATACCGGCAAAACCTTGGAGTGAGAGAGTCGCAATCCCTCGTAGCTGGTCGAATGCCGTGACCAACTCGATCAGGTTCCGTTGGGGATCGAACATGCCGCTGAAGACGAACCGGACCGGGTCAGAAACCGGTGAGGCGGCATCTGCCACCTCATTGAAACTGTTATACATCTCAAGGGTAGGACCACGATACCCATAGGTTTCAAGCAGATGAGTAGTTATCTGAGGAACGACCGTGATCAGCGCGTCAGACTGGTGGATATCGCGCTGTTCGATATCGGCAAGAACCGCGATCCACCCTGCGACCTCCTCTGACCAGCCCTGCTCGAGATAGATCTCATGCGAATCATAGATAAGCTTTGCGCCTTCGCGACGCGCGATATAGGCTCCCGCGAAAAGAGCATCCAGATCATGGACATGCACCACGTCAGGCTTCTCGACCAGGTCCATATACATAAAATAGGGACAGTGTTCGGTATAAAAGTGATGGAACTGCTCGTGTTCGATATGCCACACACCGCACGCCTTTTGGTATTCGAGGGATTTGCGATCGTTGTACACTTTGTTGAAGAACAGGTGATCGGCGATGCGTAGCAAGCGAGGCCACCTCTCATTGGTGATCTCGAAGTAGGGCGCCAGTTCCGGGAAAGGGACAGCTTCCGTATACTTGATGTCTCCTACAGAGACGACCTGAAACGGTTCAGCGGCAAGTACCGGATCCTCCTCGATCAATTGCTCGGTATAGTTATAGACGGTCACACTCGCACCCGCTTCGCACAAGGCCTTTGCTTGCTTGCGCACACGGTTGTTACATGCCAGATTATCTATGCCGAGCAGTACGGCGACCCGTATCCCTTTCAATGGAAGCGGGTCCGTACCTCTCTTGGAGCGCCTAGCTCGCTTGTCGATCACTGAGCGGATGTCTCTTCGTTCGAGATATCGGGCATATCATCGTCAGGCACCTCAAGCAACGGCGCCATCGACGGTACCGGTGCGCTGAGTGGAGCTGCTTTGGCCGGTCCGGCGCCATCCAAGATCTTTCCGTCGACGACCACGAATCGGTCGACCACGAAGGTGGCGGGTTTGGGCGCGTAGCTCAAGTTGGTGTTGACCAGCATCAGCTCGTGGGTCTTGCCTTTGGCCAGACCCCCGATCTCGTAGAGCAACACTTTGCGCGTCGCAGT